>DATFFJ010000290.1:0-3347 GCA_035250065.1 Aeromicrobium sp.
TGCCGTACTGGCCGTCGGTGTAGGTGTGGAGCAGGCTCAGCGCCAGGGTGTACGCGGACGCGTTGCCGAGGTGGATGCCGCGCTCGTACCCGTTGAACGGGTCGCGGGGCGTTTCCGCGTGGGCTCGGTGCTCGCGGTTTCGGAGTAGAGCGAGGTGCTCGGCGAACTCGGCGAGGTTCGGCTTGGTCACCGGGACCACCTCCCCAACGGGAGGCGGAGCAGGCCGACGAGGACCGGCCAGAGTATGACGGCGTAGTCCGCCACTACCTGGAGAGGGCTGCTCTGTTCCGTCTCTGTTCCGTCAGACGTCCGATCGCAGCCAACATCAACCAACCTCAGCCAACGGCTAACGCTCTGGTCAGAGAGGCTTTTCGGAGAATCGACGCTGGTAGCGCTGGTGTACGTCCAAGATCCTGGACATCTTCGAGGGCACCCAGCAGATCCAGCAGCTGATCGTGGCCCGCCGCCTGCTGAACAAGACCTCCGCCGAACTGAAGTAGCAGGTAGAACCGGCGACCGGTTCGATGACATTCGAATTCTCATGATCACCTTTCTCGGGTAGGACTGGGTTCTCGGAACCCGCCGTTCCGTCTCTGTTCCGTGGGAGCCGAGGCTCAGCCACTCGTGAGGTACTTCTCGACCTCGTCCATGTCGAGCGCGCGCGGCGAGTTCAACTCCCCCGCGACAACCGTGTTGGTGGAGTTGTCCACGACCATGAACCGGCCATAGTCGATGGACCGGGGATCGCGCCGCCGAGACTTGACCAGGGCGAGGCCCTGGCGATCGGCCATGCGTCGGAGCCGGTTTTCCCGGACCTTCGCCTCGAGGGCCATGTCGCTCTCGTCGATCGCCTGCTGCTCGTCGGCAGTGACGCAGGCCGGGCAGATCGCCCCACCTTCAGGGGTCGCTTCCCAGTCGCGGAACTCGTTGCTGTGGATCGAGACTTCGCGCGGACAACGCGTGCGCTGGCTGATGTCTGACACTGGCCACCCCCCATGCTCGTAGTGATGCTGTAAAGCATGCCCGAAGCAATGCTAGAAGGGAAGAGTAGTTACGACTCCGAGACCGCGCGCGGCCGGAACAGCCGCTCGTCGATGATGCGCCGAGCCCTGTCGTGGGAGTCCGGCATCAGGTGTGAGTAGATGGCCAACGTGTAGCTCGCGTCGTGGTGGCCGAGGTACTCGGCGAGCTCCTTGATGGACGCTCCCCCGGCAAGCATGGTGCTCGCGTAGTGGTGGCGGAGCTGGTGCGTCCCCTCGCGCCTGGTGGTCACGTACTTCTTCCGCCCACGGGCGTCCTTCACCGGCTCGCCGATGATCCCCGCGGTCACCAGCGCCGGCTTCCACATGGTCTCGGCGTACGAACGGGCGGACATGTGGTTGCCGTTGATCCAGCGGACCAGGATGTTGTGGGTGCGCAGCTTCCCCTCGGGCTTCTCCCACGGCAGCGAGCAAGCACGGGGCGGGTACTTCCCGATGTGCACCCGGATGCTCTGCGCCGTCCAGTCAGGTAGCGGGACGACGCGCTCCGAGTCGCTCTTCGGCAAGGCGAAGACGTAGCTCTTGCCGAGCTTCTTGATCTGCCTGCGGACGTGAAGCACCCTCTCATCGAAGTCGATATCCTCGATCGCGAGGCCGAACAACTCCCCTTCGCGTAACCCGCACGACGAGCCGATGATCGGGAGTAGGCGCTGTGCGTCCGGGTGCGCGTCGATCATCCCGAATACACGCTCTGCGCTCCACGCCTGAAGCTTCTCTCCCCCGCCGGTCTTCGCCGCCTGGATCACCTTCGAGGCGGCGGGGTTCTTCTTGATCGCGTCATCGGCGACCGCCAGATCCAAGATGCCGAGCAGGACCAGCCGCGCTCCGGAGACGGTCGAGGCCGCGAACCGCTCACTCAGATCGGCCTGCCACGCCTGCACCTCGGACGGCTTGATCGACTTAACTTGTCGGTTGTTCTTGCCGAACGTGGGCTTGACGTGAAGCCGGTAGAGCGACTGGTAGCGGATCTTGCTGGCCGGGTCGACCATCCGCGAGGACAGCCAGCGCTGGGCGATGCCGTCGAACGTCGCCTTGCCGGCCTTGGGATCGAAGTACTCGCCGCGCTCCCGGTCGGTCTCCATCTTTGCCCAGTACCGATCCGCCGGTACCTTGCCCTTGAAGGCTTGGGTGCGCTCGTTGCCGTCGGGGTCACTCCAGCATGCGAGCCACCGCTTGCCCTTGCCCCAGCGCGCATTGGGGACGCGCTTGATCTTCCCGTCTGGCTGCTCCTCCGGTCGGGTCCAGAGGTCCTTTGTGAATCCCACTAGGCCCTCCCCGGCGACCTTCTACCCGAGGTGTTGGTCTCCTTCTTGCCGGACGAGTAGACGCCTCGGTACCGGCCCGACGGCAGTTTCTCGGCGCTAGCCATTCACGTCCTCCTTCCGGACGCGTTTTGCGACACTAAGTTGTTCTACGATTGACGCCAGGCGCCGGCTCAGCGTTGCGTACTCCACGTGCAACCCGGTTTCATGTGCATATGCGGAATCAAGTGCAGTGCTCATTTTGCTTAGTACGGAAGGTTTGACGTCCGTGCCTTCGGTTTCCGCCTCAGCTAGTGCATGACGCATTTGAGTCGTGTTCGCGCGCGAAGCTGCAAGGTGGTCCTCTAGCTCGGAAACTCTTTCCACAAGTTGATGACGTTCTTCTTCGAGTTCGTTCACTTTCGAGAGAAACATCGCATCTGTTGCTGCTTGCAGCGATCGGAGGTGCGGCAGGGGTAGGCGGGAAGCGATTTCGATTGCTACCAGCAGGTCGTCCGACCAGTCCGAGGATTCCTTCAACGTTGCTCGCTCGGTGCGCCCTCTGGCGGTCGCCGTCAAGCCGCCCAACGGTGCAGAAGCCATACCAGCAACAGTCCACCCCAGAACCCGCTCGATCTGGTCAATGAGGGGCTTGACCTCGTATCCGACATCCCGGGTTCCGTATGGACCTATGTACGAGAGGTCCTTACGCAGTTTCGCCGAGTTCACCCCGGCGGCGGCGGCGAACTCGGCGCTGGACACGGTCACCGCGCCCTGCTCGGTCATCGCTGAAAGCACTCGCCGATAAACGGCGAGCCTGGTGACGGTTGCCTCCGGGATTGGGCCTCTGTAACCTCTGGCCGTCGCCGCGAGGCCCCCCAGTGATCCGACTCCAGATCCGACAATAGGCGGCCGCTTGATTTGCAGGCCCGGGTTGTCCACCGGATGCAATATGTCTCCGGTGAGCCCAAGTGGTCGGGTGGTAACCGGGACGTCGTATTGCTCTCTCGTTGTGGCGCTAACCCAGTCGATGGCGTCGTCCACGAACTCATCGAAGTCTTTGAAG
>DATFFJ010000291.1:0-2186 GCA_035250065.1 Aeromicrobium sp.
GTTCGTCTGGCCGGAGAACCGCACTGGACTGCGGGAACGCGCCTATGGGGAGACAACGCTTTGGTACGGTCGCTGACGTGACGAAGGTCGTGTGTCCCGGTTCGTTCGATCCGGTCACCAACGGGCATCTCGACATCATCGAGCGCGCCTCGAACCTGTTCGACGAGGTTGTGGTTGCCGTTCTGGTCAACGAGAACAAGACCGGCCTGTTCACCCTCGACGAGCGGTTGGAGATGCTGGCCGAGGCAACGTCGAAGTTCCCAAACGTCACTCTCGACTCGTTCAAGGGGCTCCTGGTCGACTTCTGTCGCGAGCGCGGGATCGCGGCGATCGTCAAGGGGCTCCGGGCGGTCTCCGACTTCGACTACGAGCTTCAGATGGCACAGATGAACGACCGGCTCTCCGGCGTCGACACGTTGTTCATCCCGACCAGCCCCGAGTACTCCTACCTGGCGTCCAGCCTGGTCAAGGAAGTGGCCAAAGGCGGGGGAGACGTCACTGGACTTGTGCCAGACCACGTATTGGCGGAGCTGAACGCCCGCTTCGCCTAGCCAGCGAACCCGGCCCCAGGGCTGACGCACCGAACTTGTCGCGAATGGCGTCGACGGCTGCGTCGATCGTTCCGTCCGCGGTGTTCTCGAATGGCAGCATGAGCTGCGCGCCGTGGGAGTCCAGGCCGCTGAGCGTGAGGCCGATGAGCGTGCAGCCGCGGTCGTGGATCTCCGGCAGACGCTGAGCGAGCAGTCGTCGGGCGACGTCAAGAACGACTCCGGTGTTGTCCGTGGGGCGAGTCAGCGTGTGCGAGGTGGTGGATCGACCGAAGTCGTCGAACCGCAGGCGGAGCACGACGGTCGATCCGGTGCGGCCGGCCGCACGGAGTCGGCGGGTGACCCGATCGACGATGGCCTGCAGGGTTCGGGCGAGATAGGTGTCGCTGTGCGGGCCCCGTCCGATGGCGCTCTGCGACCCGATGGACCTGCGGCTGGCGCCGGCCCGGACGCGGCGCGGATCCCGATTGTGGGCGAGTGCATGGATGTGGTGCGCGGTGCCGACGCCGACGATGCGACTGAGTTCGGCGACGTCGAAGGTGGCGACCTGAGCCACGGTTGTGATGCGGGCGGCGTGCAGCTTGGCCGACGTGGCCGGCCCGACGCCCCAGATGCGCTCAACCGGCAGTGAGTGCAGAAACGTCAGCTCGTTCTCGATCGGCACGACGAGCAGGCCGTCCGGCTTGGCCATTCCGCTGGCGATCTTGGCGAGGTGCTTGGTGCGAGCCACGCCAACCGAAATCGGGAGGCCGACTCGCTCGCGGACCTGACGGCGCAGATCGACGGCGATGGCGGTTGGCGCGCCCCGGAGCCGCTTCAGCCCACCCACGTCCAGGAATGCCTCGTCGATCGACATGCCCTCGACGTTCGGAGTGACGTCGTGGAAGACATCGAACACCCGCTTGCTGGCCTCGACGTAGGCATGGAATCGGGGAGGCACGACGATCGCGTCCGGGCATAGCCGGCGAGCCTGGCGCCCACCCATCGCGCCTTGCACGCCGAAGGCCTTCGCCTCGTAGCTGGCGGCGAGCACGACGCCGCCGCCGACGATGACCGGCTTGCCGCGAAGCCTCGGATCATCGCGCTGCTCGACCGAGGCGAAGAAGGAGTCCAGATCCGCATGAAGGACCGCGCCTTCGGTCACGGCCGCCAACGGTGGTTCGTTTGCCAGATCCCGTGAATCTGGAACTCAGTCCGACCATCGCGTCGCCGGATGTGGATGTCTTCGGCATGAACCCAGTGATGATGTTTCGCACACAGGAGTGTGCCGCGGTCGAGGTCGGTGGCGCCGCCGTCGCGTTCGAACCAACCGATGTGGTGTGCCTCAGTCCACGCGGGCGGGCGATCGCAGCCGGGGTAGGTGCAACCGCCGTCGCGATCGGCCATCGCCAGGCGTTGGGCTGGAGTGAACAGTCGCTTGGCGCGTCCTTGGTCCAGTGGAACTGAGGCCCCGTCCAGCACACGGGGCAGGATTTGGTGGGTGCAGGCCAGCCGGCGCACTTCGGAGGCTGAGATGCGGGCGCCGGTGGCCAGCATTCCGGCAGCCGCTCGAAGCTTGCCCTCGAGGGTGTCGTAGTCGAGGTTGACCGTCAGCGTCGCCGGCGTTCCGCCGGTGGTGGGCAGGCCGTCGGTGGGGAT
>DATFFJ010000292.1:0-3088 GCA_035250065.1 Aeromicrobium sp.
GCGACGACGCCCCCACCTTCACGGAGGTGCCGCGCGAACGATTCTTCCGCGCGAAGGATCGGAAGCGCGCATTCCTCACGCGCCGCGGCCACCAGTTCTTCAGCGAGACGATCCAGAGCACGCTCGGCGCGATCTTCGGGAAGAGCCCTCGCGCTGGTACTCGACCACGGGGTCGCGCTGAGCGAAGGACCGCAGCCCGATGCCCTCCTTGAGATAGTCCATCTCGTAGAGATGCTCGCGCCATTTGCGGTCGATGACGTTGAGCAACACGTTGCGCTCCAGCTGGCGCATCGCGCCCTCGCCGGCGATCTCCTCGAGCTGCTTCTCACGGTCGGCGTAGGCGCGCTCGGCGTCGGCGATCAGCGCATCGAGCAACTCGTCGCGGGTCAGCTCGCCGGGCTCGCCGACCGCGTCGGAGTCGATCAGGTCGTGGTGATCGATGCCGACCGGGTATAGCTGCTTCAGCGCGGTCCACAGGGTTTCCAGATCCCAATCCTCGGAATAGCCCTCGGCGGTGGCGCCGTCGACGTAGGCGGTGACGACGTCGACGAGCATCGTGTGTGCCTGGTCGGCAAGGTTCTCGCCCTCGAGGATGCGGCGGCGCTCGGCGTAGATGACCTTGCGCTGCTGGTTCATCACCTCGTCGTACTTGAGGACGTACTTGCGGGCCTCGAAGTTCTGCTGCTCGACCTGGGTCTGCGCGCTCTTGATCGCGCGGGTCACCATCTTGGCCTCGATCGGCACGTCGTCGGGCAGGTTGAGCCGGGTCAGCAGCGACTCCAGCGTCGCGCCGTTGAACCGCCGCATCAGCTCGTCGGCGAGCGACAGGTAGAACCGCGACTCGCCGGGATCGCCCTGACGGCCGGACCGGCCGCGCAGCTGGTTGTCGATGCGCCGCGACTCGTGGCGCTCGGTGCCAAGGACATAAAGTCCGCCGACGGCGATGACGTCCCCGGCCTCCTCGGCCGCTTCGGCCTTGACCTGCGGCAGTACCTGGTGCCAGGCCTCCTCGTATTCGTCGGGGGTCTCGACCGGGTCGAGGCCCTGCTCCCGCAGCCGCTTGTCGGCCAGGAAGTCGACGTTGCCGCCGAGCACGATGTCGGTGCCGCGGCCGGCCATGTTGGTGGCGACCGTGATGGCGCCGAGGCGCCCGGCCTCGGCGATGATGCCGGCCTCCTGCTCGTGGTACTTCGCGTTGAGCACGTTGTGCGGGATGCGGCGCTTCTGGAACTGACGGGACAGGTACTCGGAGCGTTCGACGCTGGTGGTGCCGATCAGGACGGGCTGGCCCTTTTCGTAGCGCTCGGTGACATCGTCGACGACGGCGATGTACTTGGCTTCCTCGGTCTTGTAGATCAGGTCGGACTGGTCCTGGCGGACCATCTCCCGGTTGGTGGGGATGGGCACGACCTGCAGGTCGTAGGTGCCGCCCAGCTCGGCCGCCTCGGTCTGGGCGGTACCGGTCATACCGGAGAGCTTGTCGTAGAGCCGGAAGTAGTTCTGCAGCGTAATGGTGGCCAGCGTCTGGTTCTCGGCCTTGATCTCGACGTGCTCCTTGGCCTCGATGGCCTGGTGCATGCCCTCGTTGTAGCGGCGGCCGATCAGGACGCGGCCGGTGAACTCGTCGACAATGAGCACCTCGCCGTTACGGACGATGTAGTCCTTATCGCGCTGGAACAGCTCCTTGGCCTTGATCGCGTTATTGAGGTAGCTGACCAGCGGCGAATTGGCGGCCTCGTACAGGTTGTCGATGCCCAGCTGGTCCTCGACGAACTCGACGCCGACCTCGTGCACGCCGATCGATCGCTTGCGCAGGTCGACCTCGTAGTGGACGTCCTTCTCCATCAGCGGCGCCAGCCGGGCGAACTCGGCGTACCAGTTCGACGCGCCGTCGGCGGGCCCGGAGATGATCAGCGGGGTGCGGGCCTCGTCGATGAGGATGGAGTCAACCTCGTCGACGACGGCGAAGTTGTGGCCGCGTTGCACCAGGTCGTCCAGCGAGTGCGCCATGTTGTCGCGCAGGTAGTCGAAGCCGAACTCGTTGTTGGTGCCGTAGGTGATATCGGCGTGATACGCCGCCCTGCGTTCTTCGGGGCTGAGCCCGGACAGGATCACGCCGACGTTGAGCCCGAGGAAGCGGTGCACGCGACCCATCCACTCGGCGTCGCGTTTTGCCTGGTAGTCGTTGACCGTGACGACGTGCACGCCGTTGCCGGACAACGCGTTCAGGTAGGACGGCAGGACCGCGGTCAGCGTCTTACCCTCACCGGTCTTCATCTCGGCGACGTTGCCGAAGTGCAGTGCGGCGCCGCCCATCACCTGGACGTCGAAATGACGCTGGTCCAGCACCCGCCAGGCGGCCTCGCGGGCTACCGCGAAGGCCTCGGGCAGCAAGTCGTCGAGGTCCTCTTTGTCGGCTACCCGCTTCTTGAACTCGTCGGTCTTGGCCCGCAGTTCGGCGTCGGAGAGCTTCTCGACGTCGTCGGACAGGGTGTTGACATAGTCAGCCACCCCCTTGAGGCGCTTGACCATGCGGCCTTCACCGAGACGGAGCAACTTCGACAGCACGCTTTATCCCCTGTGGGTTGATGGATCTCGTCACGTATCAGACGAGGTCCATGGTAGGTGACCCGTCGAAATAGCTGGTCGATGGCGCTGGAATGCGTCTAGGCGAGCCGAATCAGTCCGTAGTCGTAGGCGTGCCTGCGGTACACGACACAGGGCTTATCACTCTCCTTGTCGTGGAACAGAAAGAAGTCGTGGCCGACGAGCTCCATCTCGTAGAGCGCGTCGTCGACGGTCATCGGCTTGGCCGGATGTTCTTTGGTGCGCACGATGCGCCCGGGCTCATGCTCGTCGAGGGCATGACGACCTGAGGCGTCGGCCGCACCTTCGTTGCCGCCGGGCCCGGCCGCGTCGAGCAGCGGAGCTGCGGCGGTGGCCTGATGCAGCGATACGGGTGTCTTGTCGCCGTAATGGATCTTGCGGCGGTCCTTGCTGCGCCGCAGCCGGTTCTCGAGCTTGCAGACCGCGCCCTCGAGGGCGGCGTAGAAGCTGTCCGCGCACGCCTCGCCGCGCACGACCGGCC
>DATFFJ010000293.1:0-12288 GCA_035250065.1 Aeromicrobium sp.
GCCCTCTGGATCGATCCGGAGGAACGGGTCACGATTTGGTAACACCGGGGCCGCCGCCGCTCCGCGACGGCTCACTCGCGGGTGCCCGTGCACACCGCTGCTCCGCTGTTGAGTAGGGCGCTCGCTACGCTCGCGCGGAGCAACCTATGGTTGCGATGTGGATGTCCAGAAGCGCATCGTCACCGTCCTGGCAGTGACTCAAGTCGTCGGCTCTCTCGGGATCGGCGCCGGACTCACCATCGGCACACTGCTGGTCAAGGACATCACCGGGTCCACCGGGTGGGCCGGCCTCGCGACCGTGGTCCAGGTCATCGGAGCGGCGACGGTCACCGTCCCTCTCGCGAAGATGGCCGCGCGTTTCGGACGGCGTCCTGCGCTGTCCACCGGCTGGTGCATCGCCGCCGTCGGCGCACTCGTGTCGATCCAGGCGGCCGCGGCAGACTCACTGCCCATCGTCCTGATCGGGCTGTGCCTGTTCGGCGCTTCCGTCGCAGCCAACCTGCAGTCCCGCTTCGCCGCGGTCGACCGCGCTGAGCCCGAGTCGATCGGCCGATCGCTCGCCTTCGTGGTCTGGTCGGGCACGATCGGGTCGGTCATCGGACCGAACCTGGTGGAGCCCGGCGCGGTAGTCGCGCGCCGACTGGACATCCCGCCCTTGGCCGGGCCCATGGTGTTTGCCCTGATCGGATTCATCGTCGCCGCCGTCATGACATTCGCCTTGCTGCGACCCGACCCGCTCGCCGAATCGATCGGCCGGACCGTCGTCCGGCCCTCGATGCGATCAGCGCTCCCCCACGTGCGCGGTCCGGTGGCGCTCGCGATCTACGCGATCGCCACCGCACACGCGATCATGGTCGCCGTCATGGCCTTGACGCCAGTCCACATGCAGGACCATGGCGCGACGCTTCGCATCATCGGCCTGACCATCAGCCTGCACATCGCCGGGATGTTCGCGCTGTCGCCCCTGATGGGCTGGATCAGCGATCGGGCCGGGCCGTTGCCGACGATTCTCGGCGGCCAAGCCGCGCTCGTCGCCGCGGTGGTGATTTCCGGAACCTCTGGGCACTCCGAGCCGCGGATCATGATCGGACTCGGCCTGCTCGGGATCGGCTGGTCGGCGTCTGTGATCGCCGGGGCGGCGCTCGTGGCCCGTTCCACGGACGGGGCCGTTCGCCCTCTGATCCAGGGAATCGCAGACCTGACCATGCATCTCGCTGGCGCCGCGGGTGGCTTGGTGGCCGGAGTCGTGGTGGCGGCGTTCGGGTACGGCATCCTCAACGCGGCTGCCGGGGTTCTCACCGTGCCGCTGATCATCGCGGTGGTGGGCGCCGCCCAACGGGCGAAGGTGCACGAACCGGCACGCTGACACCATGAGGCAATGAACGCCGCCGACGTACGCCTCGTCTTCACCGCTGAGGACACCACGGTCGCCGCCGACCTGCTGGATGCGTTCAATCGGGAGTTCGACACGCCCACACCCGGGCCGGATGCCATCGCCACCCGACTGGCCACCCTGCTCGGCGAGCAGACGACATTCGCGCTGGTCGTCGCGCTGCCCGACTCTGGCGACATCGTCGGCATCGCGCTCGTCACCTTGCGCACGAACGTCTGGTGCCAGGGATGGGTCGGCTTGCTCGATGAGCTGTACGTAGTGCCCGAGCACCGAAACCGCGGCCTCGGTACGGCGCTCCTGCGTGCTGCTGAGGCCGAACTCGTGGCGCGCGGTGGGGAGCTGCTTGAGATCGGTGTCGACGGCGAGGATGTCGACGCCCAGCGCTTCTACGAGCGTCACGGTTACGTCGACCATGACGAGTGGTGCGATCTGCCGTCCAAGATGTACTTTCGCGAACTGGCATCGTGACGCGGGCAGGCTACGATCCGCGGGTGCGTCGCCTCTCAACGATCGACCGCCACGAGGTGGCCGGCGCGTTCGCCGACGTGGGCGTGCTGGTGCCGATCGCGGTGGCGCTGATCGTCACCAATGGCCTGTCCCCCACCGCTGTCTTGCTGCCAGCCGGCCTGCTCTACCTCGCCGCGGCGCAGGTGTACCGGTTACCCGTTCCGGTGCAGCCGCTGAAGGCCTTTGGGGCCATAGCGATTGCCAACGGACTCGGGATGAACGCCATCGCCGCCGGTGCGCTCCTGATGGGCGCCATCTTCCTGATCCTCGGCGCCAGTGGGTTGATCGACTGGGCCTCCCGGGCGTTCCCCCGACCCCTGATTCGCGGCGTCCAGCTGACCGTGGGCCTGCTGTTCCTCAAGATCGCCTACACCCTCGTCACGGATCCGCCGCGCACCTTCATCGACCACACGATCGATCGGCCGTGGCTGGTTGGCTTGAGCCTCGCCTGTGCGGTGTTGGCCTTGGCGCTGCGTCGCCATCCCATTGCTTTGGCGATGATCGCCGTCGCCATCGTCGCGGTCGCGCTGAGGGCTGAAGGATTTGCCTGGGGGCCTGCGCCGGTCACCCTCCCCGACTTCGACCTCGCGACGTTCGGTACGGCATTCATCGTGCTGGTGATCCCACAAGTCCCATTGAGCTTTGCAAACTCATGCTTGGCGACCGCCGACGCAGCGCGGACGTACTTCGGCGATGCGGCCAAGCGGGTTCGCCCTGGCCGACTAGCAACGACCTTCGGCACCGCCAACCTGTTCGCCGGGGCAATCGGCGGCATGCCGGTGTGCCACGGGGCCGGCGGCATGACGGCCCACCGTGCATTCGGCGCCCGCACCGGCGCAGCCCCGGCGATCATCGGAGCCACGCTGCTCGTCCTCGCTGTCGTGTTCGGCGCCGGGCTCGCTGCATTGCTGACCGCCTTTCCGCTGCCGATCCTGGCTGGCTTGCTGGCAGTGTCCGGACTTCTGCACATCGCCCTGCTGCGCGACCTCGCTCGGCCGGCCCATTGGGCCATCGCTGTGGGAATCGGACTGATCGGGTTCCTGAGCAATCTGGCCATCGCCCTGGCCGCTGGCCTTGTTGTCTGGTGGACCGTCGTCTGGATCCGATCCCGGGCGAAACAACGCGTTCAGCCATAGGCTCGGGGAATGACGTCGACGCTTTCCGACCAGTTCGAGGTCGTCAACCCCGGCACCGGCGCGGTGGTCGGCACCCACCCCATCCACACGGCCAGCGACATCGCCGACCGGCTGGCGCGGGCGCGGGAAGCGCAGCTGTGGTGGGTCGATCAGGGGTGGGCCGGCCGGAAGCGCGCCATGACCAGGTGGGTCCGGTGGCTCGCCGCCCACGCCGAGCAGATCTACGAGCTCGGCAACCGGGAGACCGCCCGTCCCATCCCCGACGTGCAGATGGAGTTCATCGCCGGCCTCGAAGAGATTCGGTGGGCGGCGGCCAACGCGTCGCGGATCCTCAAGCCACGCTCGGTCGCGCCCGGGATCGCGATGGCCAACTACGCTGCCCGCGTCTCACATGAGCCGCTGGGCGTGGTCGGGCTGATCACGCCGTGGAACGTGCCGATCTACACCGTGCTCAGCGGAATAGCGTGCTCGCTCGCAGCCGGAAACGCCGTGATCGTCAAGCCGAGCGAACTCAGTCCGGGCGTCGCCACCTTCGTGATCGACGGCTTCCACCACGCCAACCCGGAGGTTCCGCTTGGCCTGGTCAGTCACGTGACCGGACTTGCCGACACCGGCGCCGCTCTGTGTCGCTCCGGGGTGAACAAGCTCGCCTTCACCGGGTCGGTCCCCACCGGCCGGCGCGTCATGGCGACATGTGCCGAGAATCTCACCCCGGTCGTGCTCGAGCTCGGTGGCAAGGACCCGACGGTCGTGGCCGAAGACGCCGACCTCGATGAGGCGGCCAAGGCGGTTGTCTGGGGGGCGTTCTTCAATGGCGGCCAAGCCTGTGTCGGCGTCGAACGGGTGTATGTCGTGCGCGAGGTCAGGGACGCGTTCCTCGACCACGTGAAGCGTTACGCCGAGCAGGTCAGCGTCGGGCTCCAGGAGGATGCCAGCTACGGACCCATGATCACCGCCGGCCAGGTCGAGATCGTTCGAGGCCACATCACCGCCGCGCTCGAAGGCGGGGCGACCGCCCTCGTAGGTGGCGCCGACGCGGTGCATCCGCCGTTCATCGAGCCGGTCGTGCTCGTCGACGTGCCCGAAGACAACCCGGCCGTCGCCGAGGAGACGTTCGGTCCCACCCTCGTCGTCAACACCGCCGACGACGTGGATGACGCCATCCGCCGAGCCAACGGAACGTCGTTCGGCCTCGGGTCGTCGGTGTTCTCGGCACGTCGCGGCGAAGAGATCGCCCGCAAACTTCGCGCTGGCGGCGTGACGATCAACGCGGTGCTGTCCTTCGTGGGCATGCCGTCGGTCCCGTTCGGCGGCGTGGGCGATTCCGGCTTCGGTCGCTTTCACGGCGCAGCCGGCCTGCGCGAGTTCACCTACGCGAAGAGCACGGTGCGCAAGCGGTTCAGGATTCCAGGACCGGACATGCAGTCGTTCCCCCGCACACCCGACCAGTACGAGGCGGTGCGCGACATGATCCGGATGCGTTACGAGCGCAAGTTCCGCGGCTAGGCGCGCGACGCCACCTTGAGCTGCTCGTCCCGGTTGGCGATCTTCACCCGCGGCCGGCCGATGTCCTTGCCGAGCGCCTGCTCGTGCTCGTCCAGACGGCGCCAACCGGCCAGGTCGACCGCGGCGATGCCCCGTTCGGCGAGCAACGCGTCCAGTGCTGAGGGGTCGCCCCCGTTCTCCGGAAACCGCCCGTCCACATAGTCGTCGAAGATGGCAGCGGCCGTTTCGACGGCGCAGGCCCGGTTCGTCCCGATGACACCAGTGGCGCCGCGTTTGGCCCAGCCCACGACGTAGGTCCGCGGGACCACCTCCCCGGAATCCGGGTCCGTGACGCGTCCACCTTCGTGGGCGAATCGGCCGGCCCGCTCGTCGAACGGGACGCCCGCCGTGGGCGCGGTTCGGTAACCGGTCGCGCGCAAGACGAGCCCGGCCGGGATGGTCTCGATGTCATCCTCGCCGCCCGTCCGAGCCACAGTCAGCCCTTCGACCTGTTCGTCGCCCAGGACAGCCGCCGGACTCAGCCCGAACCGGAGCACCAGACGCTTCGGGCCGCCGTTGGAACCCGCCGCCGCGCGGCGTAGCAGGTCAGCCTTACGGTGAGCGCCGAAGCTGCCGGCGGTCCGCTCCTCCGGGTCTGCGTCAGGCAGGGACGCCAGCTCGGTTTCGTCGATCACGACGTTGATGTCGGGGTGATTGATCAGGGCCAGCAGCTCCGCCGACGTGAACGCGGCGTGCTCCGGCCCCCGTCGACCGATGACCACGACCTCCTCGATGCTCGAGCCGGCGAGCGCCTCGACCGCATGCGAAACCATGTCCGACAGTGACGTCAGCTCGTCCGGTCCGACGAGCAGCAACCGCGCCACGTCGAGCGCCACGTTGCCATTGCCGATGATGATGGCGCGCTCGTGCTGGAGCGGCGGGTCCAGCTCGATCCAATCGGGGTGGCCGTTGTACCAGTTGACGAAGTCAGCGGCCGCGTTGCTGCCCCGCAGTCCCTCACCTGGAATGCCCAGCGCTCGACCTTCCGACGCGCCGGTGGCGTACACCACGCAATGGTGGTGCTCGAGCAGCTCGTCGTGGGTCACGTCCCGACCGATCTCGACGTTGAGCCGCACGGAAATGGGTTGGCGCTTGGTGAAGTCCTCGAACATGCTCGCCACCTGCTTGGTTTCGAGATGGTCTGGCGCCACGCCGTGCCGAATGAGACCGTGCGGCGTCGCGAGTCGATCGAACAGGGTTACCTCGACATTGGCGCGCCGGCTCCCGGCCAGCTCATCGGCAAGGAACCAACCGGCCGGTCCCGAGCCGACCACGGCCACCCGCAGTGGCTCGGTCTGGTCTTCCTTCTTGGGGCCGGCCGGCGGGTGTGCTCCCGGCTCCGGCGTTTCGCCCACCCACGCGAAGTAGTCGGCGTTGATCGACAGGTAGTCGCTCAGGTGATCCGGGAGCTCGAAGTCGGCGTGGACCGCGCCCACCGGGCAGGCGTCCACGCAGGCGCCACAATCGATGCACTCGTCGGGATGGATATAGAGCATCTCGGCCGTCGCGAAGTCCGGCTCCTCAGGTGCCGGGTGGATGCAGTCGACCGGGCACACCTCGACGCACGAGGCGTCGTTGCAGCACGACTGGGTGATGACGTAGGCCACCAGGCATCAACCTTGCTTGCGTCGGGCGGCGGCGATGGACTCCTCGACGATCGAGTTGAGCCGCGCACCTTGGGGCCAGCCAGCATAGTGACTCAGGAACACGACGATCTCCCGCAGGGCGGCCTCATCGAGCTGACCGGCGGCGAGGGCAGCCGGGATCTGGATGCCGAGCACATCTGCTGCACCTTGCCCGGTCAGCATGCCGATGAGGAGCAGGCGGCGATCGCGGTCGGACAACCCGGGTCGGTTCCAGATGTCGGCGAACAGGTGGTCCGCGGTGTAGCGAAAGAAGTCACCGTCGCCGTCACTCATGTCGAAGCCGTAGACCTGCTCCATCTTTTCCAGGCCCCGGCGCCGGATTTCCGGGAGATCGTCGAACTTGCCCCCCTGATCAGCACGGTCGTCACTCATGCGGAAGCCCCAATCCAGCCGCCAGTTCGTCCGACGCCAACCGCGCGAGCGGGACATCGACTCCCAGTTTCTCAGCGAGCTCGGTGGCGAACCGCAGGTCCTTCTCGCCGAGCGCGACGACATGACTGAAGACGCCGTGCCAGAAGTCGTCCGGCTCGATCGGTGCCGTGGTGTCGCGGTGCAGGATCGCGCCCGGACCACCGGTGATCGCGTCGGTGTGACGAACCACCTCTCCCAAGGCCACCAGGTCGAGTCCGGCGGCCTCGGCCAGCCGGGCCGCCTCGGTCGCGGCGGTGAACGACACGAAATGGAGCAGGTTGCGCGCCAACTTGAACTGCGTGCCGCGGCCAAGTGGGCCAGCATGGATGACCTTCGAGCCCATCACCGAGAGCACTGGTGCAGCTGCCTCGAAGGCCTCCGACGTCCCGCCGACCATGATCGCCAAGGATCCATCGGCAGCTCCCATCGAGCCACCCGAGACCGGCGCGTCGAGCAGTTCGATGGCGAACGGGCACCGGGTCGCGACCAGAGCTTCGAGCTCAGCCGGCGTCTCCGGCGCCACCGTGGAGTGGACGACGAACTGCACGGGCACGAAGGACGTGCGCGGCTTCAGGTCGGCCACCACCTCCTGCAGCACGGCACGAACCTGGTCGTCGTCGCGCACCATGACGCAGATGACGTCGGCCCAATTGCCGATCGCGCCCACGGACTCCGCCGCAGTCGCGCCAGCGTCGATCAGTTCCTTGACCGCCTCGTCCACGAGGTCGAACACCTGCAGCTCGACATCGTCACTGCCGGCCAACCGCAGGGCCATCGGCTTACCGATGTTGCCCAGGCCCACAAATCCAACGCGTGTCGTGCTCATGATCGGAAGGTCTGTCCGCCGTCGACGGCCAGGATCTGTCCGGTCACCCAGGCTGACTCGTCGGAGAGCAGGAAGATCGCCGCGCCGACCATGTCCTCTGGCTGGCCGAGGCGCTTCAAGGCAAGCCCTTTGACGAGTTCGCGGGCGGCGTCGCCGGCCTGGGTGCGGGTGGCCTCGGTGTCCGTCGGACCGGGGGCGATCGCGTTGACCCGAATGTTCATGCCGCCCAGCTCGTGTGCGAGCTGCTGGGTGAGGCCATTGATCCCGACCTTGGCGAGTCCGTAGAAGCCCGAGTAGAGGTAGGCCGCCGTGCTCGACTGATTGACGATCGATCCGCCGCCTCGCTGCTGCATCGAGGCGTACACAGCCCGCGTCATGACCAGTGCGCCGTCCATGTTGACGCCCATGAACGTGCGGTAATAGTCCCAGTCGACCGTGATGAGCAGGTCGAACTGCATCGTGCCGTAGATCGCGGCGTTGTTGACGAGGCCGTCGATACCGCCCCATGCGGTTTCCACCGCGACGACGAGCGCTTCGGCCGATTCGGCCGAAGAGACGTCGCACGCGACGAACATCGCGGATCCACCGTCAGCCTCAATCTGCTTGGCCACCTGGCGACCCGCGTCCTCGTTGACGTCGGCGACGACGACCTTGGCACCCTCGGCGGCGAAGCCCCTGGCGTACGCCTCGCCGATGCCTTGGGCCGCGCCGGTGACGACCACGACCTTGTCCTGCAAGCGCCCCTGCATTGTTGACACAGTCTTCTCCACTCTCATGCGGGTTCGGCGATGGTCTTGATCTCGAGGTACTCCTCGAAACCAGCCACGCCCATCTCTCGTCCGACGCCGGACTGCTTGTAGCCGCCAAAGGGTGAGTCGGCACCGAACCAATGGCCGCCGTTCACGCCGATGGTCCCGGTTCGGATCCGTCGGGCGACGGACTTGGCCCGTTCCAGGTCACCCGACTCAACCGAGCCAGACAGGCCATACGGCGACTCGTTCGCGATGCGGACCGCGTCGTCGTCGCCGTCGTGCGGGATGACCGTGAGTACCGGTCCGAAGATCTCCTCCTGGGCCACCCGCGCGGTGTTGTCGAGCCCGGCGATGACCGTCGGCTCGATCCAGAAGCCGCCGACGAGCTCGCCGTCCTGCTCAGCCACCCGTCCGCCTGCGGCGAAGCGCCCGCCTTCCTCCTCGGCGAGTTTCAGGTAGCCGGCCACCCGCTCGCGTTGTGTTGCCGAGATGACCGGTCCGCAGACGGTCGCCGGATCGGCGGGGTCATGCGCGCCCAAAGCTGCCATCGTGGCCGCGGCGATCTCGACCGCCTCGTCGTACCGCTCCCGCGGGACGAGCAGGCGCGTCGTGAGAGCACAGCCCTGACCAGCGTGAACGCTGACCGCGAAGGCCGCGGTGCCCACCGCGGACGCGAGGTCGGCGTCGTCGAGGACGATCGCGGCCGACTTGCCGCCGAGCTCGAGGAACACCTTCTTCAGGGTCGGCGCGGCGGCGGCTGCGATGGCACGGCCGGTGGCGGTCGAACCAGTGAAGGACACCAGGTCCACCCGCGGATCCGTGGTCAGCAGCCCCGCCACGGCGTTGTCCTTCGGCGTGACCACGTTGAAGACACCGGGCGGTGCGTCGGTGCACTCAGCGAACAGGCGACCCAGCTCGGCGGCCAGCCACGGCGTGTCAGGCGCCGGTTTCAGGACGACGGTGTTCCCGGCAGCCAGCGCTGGTGCGACCTTGGACAGGTTGATCTGGTTCGGAAAGTTCCACGGGGTGATCGCAGCGACGACTCCCACCGCCTCGCGGCGGACGGTCCTGCGAGATTCGATGCCCATGGTGACGCCGATCCCCAGGTCGGTCTCCCACTCATAGGACTCGGCCAGCCCGATGGTCCATGCCACCGTCTCGACCGGCATGTCGAACTGTGGGCCAGCCACGAGAAAGGCCGGCGCCCCGACCTCGGCGATGGTCAGCTCACGCAGCTGGTCCGCGTTGTCGAGCAGGGCTTGGTGGAACTGGCGTAGGACGCGGAGCCGGAGCGGCAGGTCGGTGGACCAGTCCGTGTCGTCGAACGCCCGGCGCGCCGCTTCGATCGTGCCGCTGACGTCCTCGGCTGTGCTGTTCGGGGCGTGCCCGATGACGGCTCCGGTGGCCGGGTTGAGGATCTCGTACGTGCTTCCGTCGCTCGCGTCGGTCAACTTGCCGTTGATGTACTGCTGCGGGGCCGGGTTGGTCGGAAATCGGCTGCTCATGTCGTCACTCTCTGGGTCGGTGCGGGCGCTTGGGTGACGTAGTCACCACGCTCGACCGGCGGAGGCCAGACGGTCGAGGGCAGGTCTTTGTAGTGGTAGTGGCCGGGCACACCGTGACCGGCGACGGACATGCGCTTCAACAACGTGTCCGGGGCCTTGCCGGCGCTGACGATCTCCAGGAAGGTGTGCGAGGTCGAGGGCATGTCGAACCAGTCCCGTTGCCAGTCGATCTTGATCTGGCCGGCATCGGATCCCTCCGCAACACGCTTGAGGCCGAACCATGAGCCGCCGATGCCCAGGATCTCGTACTCCTTGCCGGCGTCATCGACGATGCCGGAACGCTGCTTCCAGAACCCGATCACCATGGCCTTCTGCTCATCGATGACCGTGCAGACGTAGTCGTAGTGCCAGCCGTCGAGTCCGTCCATCTCGATGCCAATCGCCCAGTCCCGGATCTGGTCGCGGCCGACGGCCATGAAGTGCTCGTCCGGCGCGTACATCCAGCCGTAGGTCGCGTCCTCGGCATACCACTCGGCCATGGGCCGCCAGTCCCCCGTGGCCTCCACAGCCCGGTTGACGTCGAGCCAGGTGTCCCAGAACGCCTCGATCTCGGCCCTGGTCAGGTCACTCATCGGCAATCTCCTCCATCGACAGCGCAAACGCCGGGCAGTACGTGACGGCAGCACTCACCTCGGTGCGCAAGGACTCATCCGGCGTCTCGTCGAGCACGACGACCACATCGGCCTCCTTGTCGAACCCGAACACCGTCGGCGCCTCGCCCTGACAGAGCTGATGGCCTTGGCAGATGTCGGTGTCGGCGATGACGCGGAAGCTCATGACTGCCGTCCCGCAGAACGACGCCGGTACCGGACCTTCGACGGTTGGGCCAGCTGGATGACCATCTTGCTGAAGTCGTCGTGGTACGAGTCGAGGGGCTGGACTGCCTCGAACTCGAAGTCGCGCAGGATGACCGAGAAGATCGCCTTCATCTGCATCATGGCGAAAGCGTTGCCGACGCATCGATGCTTGCCGGCACCGAACGGGATCCACGTCCAGCGGTTCTGGAGATCCTCCTGGCGCGGGTCGATGTAGCGGCCGGGGTCGAACGCGTCGGCCTTCGGGAAGTCGCCCTCGATCCGGTTGGACACCCGCGGTGACGCGGCGAGGAGCGTGCCGGCCGGGATGGTTCGGCCGAGCAGCTCGAAGTCCTGCCGGACCAGCCGCATGAGGATGATCAGGGGCGGGTGCAGGCGCAGCGTTTCCTTGAGCGCCGACTCCAGCACCGGGATCGAGCGCAAGGCCTGGAACGAGACCTCCGACCCGTCCGCGTACAGCTCGTCCAGTTCACGAACGACGTCGGCCATGACGTCGGGGTGCCGGAGGAGTTCGATCATGGCCCACGAGGCAGTGCCGGACGAGGTGTGGTGCCCGGCGAACATCATCGAGATGAAGATGCCGGTGATCGTGTCGGCGTCCATGTCGATGCTGATGAGGACGTCCAGCAGGTCGCGGTCCTCGCGCGGTACGGCGCCGCGGGTCAGCCGTGCGTCGATGATCGCCTGGACCTTGGCGACCAGCTGCTCACGCGCCTCGTCGCGCAGCCGGAAGCTTTCGATGTCGGCATAGGGGTCGACATAGGCGATGGCGTCGGTGCCGTGCTCGAGCTGGTGGTAGATCGCGGCGAACGAGCCGTCCAGCTGCTCCCGGAAAGGTCGGCCGATCAGGCAGGACGACGTGGTGTAGATGGTCAGTTCGGCGAAGAAGTCGAGCAGATCGATCTCGCCCTCGTCACCCCAGTCTGCGACCATCCGACGGATCTCGGCCTCGATGGTCTGCGCATGGCCACGCATCATGTCGCCGCGGAGCGCTTGGTTCTTCAGCATCTGCTGCCGCTCCTCCGGCGAAGCGTCGAACACGACTCCCTTACCGAAGATCGGCGTCATGAACGGATACGCGGCAGCTTGGTCCAGAACCTCATCCGGCGCTCGGAAGAACGCCTCGTTGGCTTCGGATCCCGTGACCAGGACGACGTCCTTGTCGGCGAGCCGGAACCGGCCCACATCACCGCACTCTTCCCGCACCCGATGGAACAGCGCGATGGGGTCGACCCGCATCTCCGGCAGGTGCCCGGTGCCGCGGATGATCTCGGGCACGGTCGCGTCGTGGTCGTCCAGCACCATCGACACCGCCGGGATGTCGAGGAGTCGCAGCTCGAGGGTCATGCGTCCGCTCCTTGGATCGGCGCCTCGGGGTTGACGTCCACGGTGCTCAGGTGGATACCGCGCGGCGCGGAGACGATCGTCGTGATCGCCTGCGCGATGGCTGACGCATGGAGGAAGTGGCCGTGACGCGCCAGACCCCATTTCACCCATTCGTTGAGGACGAATGCGCCCTCGTCGGCGTCCCAATCCGAGCCCATCTCGCTCCAGGTCGGCCCGGGCCGGACGATCGATGCCCGAACGCCGGTTTCCTCAAGCTCCATCCGCAGTGCGTTGACCATGCCCTCCAGACCCCACTTGCTGGCGCTGTACGCGGCCATGTGTGGGCGCGGGCGCAGGGCCACGTCG
>DATFFJ010000294.1:0-6199 GCA_035250065.1 Aeromicrobium sp.
GATCCGGCGGCGTCCGCGTTGTCGGCCGCGCGGGAGATGGTCCGGCGTCTCAAGGCCGAGGTCCCCGAGTTGGACGCGGGTGTCGGGGTCTCTCAGGGCTTGGTCATCGCCGGCAACATCGGGGCGACGCAGCGCTTGGAGTACACCGTCATCGGCGACCCCGTCAACGAGGCTGCGCGCCTGACCGAACAGGCCAAGGACCGGCCGGAGCGAATCGTCGCCTCACAGCGGATCGTGGACCGCGCGCGTTCCGCCGACGAACGCAAGCAATGGACCTTCTTGGAACCGTTGACCCTGCGTGGTCGACTGGAGCCGACAGTGCTGGCCGTTCCGATCTAGCGCGGGGTGGGTTTCAGCACAGGTTGGGGTGCGTCAGCTTGTACACCGGGTTGCCGCAGCGTTCGTCCACCTCATCGCCGCCGTCGTCCGACCCGCCATCGTCGCTGCCGCCGTCGTCCGACCCGCCGTCGTCGCTGCCGCCGTCGTCCGACCCGCCGTCGTCGCTGCCGTCGTCGTCACCACCGTCCGATGAGCTGCTCGGCTTGGGCGTCGGCGTGGGGGTCGACTTCTTGCTCGAAGACTCGCTGTCTTCGTCGCTGTCTTCGTCGCTGTCTTCGTCGTCGCTGTCTTCGTCATCAGACAGCGAGAAGTCCGTGTCGCCTGGGCTGTAGTCGGTGAGATTCAGTGTGGCGAGCAAGTCGGCACTGTTGAGCAGCGCAGGGTTCTGAGGAAGGACTTGGCCCTCGACGGTCGGGCTCGCTTCATCGCTGCCAGGAAGCGCGGCCGCGGCCGAGGACGATGGTGTTTCGGCGCCGGCCGAACCGAACGTGACCAGCGTGCCGCCGGCGACGAGGGCCATGACAGCCACCACCGCGATCTTGTACGGCCACGCCAGCGTCCCGGTCGCGCCCAAGCTCGGCATGACGGCGAACTTGAAGCTGGGCAGGGCGCCGAGCCTGAAGCTGGGCAGGGCGCCGAGCCTGCTCACGATCGCAGACTTGAACCACGTGCCTTCAGGCACGCGGAAGTCAATCTGGGGCAGGCCCACAGGGTCTCTCCTCGGTCGGCGAACCCCAAGGATAACGGCAATGCGATGCCGCTGGGGCCGGTATGTCCGGTTTCCCTATGCTGAACGGATGCACGCGCAGCCGGGATCCGTGATCGTGGTGGGGGCCGGGCTCTCCGGCTGGCGGACCGCCAAGGACCTGCGTCGGCTCGGCTTCGCCGGGCCGCTCACCTTGATCGGCGACGAGGATGAGTTGCCCTACGACCGGCCGCCGCTGTCGAAGGCGGTCCTGACCGGCGAGCGCGAGCCCGAAGCGGTTCGGCTCACGACCGACGAGGAGATCGCCGACCTGGGCATCGACTTTCGGCGCGGTGTCCGTGTGGCGAAGATTTCCGAGGGTGTCGTCGAAGCCGCGGACGGCGAACGGCTGGAAGCCGACGCCATCGTCATCGCCACCGGATCGCGGGCGAACATCCCGCCCTTCATCGCTGACATGCCCGATGTGCGGCCGTTGCGCAATCTCGCCGACGCCCGGCGGATCAGGGACGATTTCGACCGAATCTCGTCCGTCCTCATCCTCGGTGGCGGGTTCATCGGCGCCGAGGTCGCGGGATCGGCGCGCAAGCGTGGCATCGCGGCCACGATCGTCGAGGCGATGCCGACCATCCTTGGCCCGCTTGGCCCCGAGATCGCGGCTGCGGTCGAGCAGATCCACCGCGATCAGGGCGTCGCCGTCGTTACCGGCGCCCCGGTCGAGATCGTCGACGCCACTTCGGACGACGGAGCCACAGTGGTGCTCGCTGACGGCCGAAAGCTGACCGCCGACATGGTCGTGGTCGGCTTCGGCGCGCGTCTCAACACCGAGGTGGCGAGCGAGTTCGCGACGCCGGAGGGCGTCGCGTGCGACGACCACGGGCGGGTGATCGGACATCCCGGCCTGTACGCCGTGGGCGATGTGGCGGCCTGGTGGGATCCGCGGGTCGGCCAGCATGTTCATCGGGAGCACTGGCAGACCGCCGGCGACACTGCGGCCATCGTCGCCCTGACGATCATGGGGCAGGAGGCGACGGCGTACGAGTCCGCCCCTCCGTATTTCTGGACCGATCAGCCGGGCGTCAAGGTGCAGCTCCTGGGCTGGCCATCGCTGGGCGACCGCCAGGGGTGGATCGAGTCCGAGGATGTCGAACACGGCAAGGCGTACGGCTGGTGGAAAGGCGACACCTTGGTGGCCGTCGCTCTGCTCGGCCAGCCACGCCTCATGGCCCGCTATCGCAAGCAACTCATGGAGACAGCTCTCTAGCCGCCCACAAGTCCGGCTCAATCCCAGCCGGCGCTGCGATCGCGCTTGGTCTGGCTGCGTCGCCGCTTGGACGCCAACCGGCGCTCGACTGATGCCCGAGACGGCTTCGTCGCACGTCGCTTCTTGCGCGGAACGAGAGCCGCGGCGACGAGCTCCTCGAGCCGGACCCGGGCGGCCTCACGGTTGCGATGCTGCGAGCGATACTGCGACGACACGACGGTCAACGTCCCACCGGCGAGCCGATGACGAAGGTGACGGGCGACGGCGTCCTTCTGAGCGTCGGTCAGCGCCTCGGACGTCGCAGGGGTCCAGCTCAGCTCGACGCGCGTGTCCGTGGTGTTGACGTGCTGTCCGCCCGGCCCTGATGACCGGCTGAACCGCCACGTCAGCTCGCGATCGGGAAGGTGAAATCGAGACCGGCTACTGGCCATGCAGGTAGTGGGTCAACTGGTCGCGTTCGAACTCCAGTTGATCCATCCGGCTCTTCACGGCATCGCCGATGCTGAGCAGCCCGACCAGGACGTCGCCGTCCAGCACCGGCACGTGGCGTACGCGGTGCTCGGTCATGACGCCCATGAGCTCGTCCAACGTGTCGTCCGGTCCGCAGACCCGCACGTCCGTCGTCATGATCTCACCGACCGTGACGCTCGCCGGCCGGTCGAAGTCGCGCAGCTTCCGCACGATGTCCCGCTCGGAGACGATGCCCTCCATGTGTGACCCATCGGTACTCACCACGAGCGCCCCGACATTGAGGTCGGCCAGCGTCGTCAGGAGTTCGGCAGCGGTCGCGTCCGGTGGGATGGTGAAGACTTGGTCGATGCTCTTGGCCGCGAGGATTTCCCGAACGCGCATGGTGCCTCCTGGTTCCGCTATTCCGCTGGGTCCATCGTGCGCTCCGCACCTGCGGGCGGGAACGTCAAGACATTGTCGCGATGCCGGGGTTCGTGTGCCGGCTCGTCGGTGGGCTCGAGGTCGTCGCCCTCGCCGTCGGGGAAATGGCCCAGGTAGGCGAGCGCGGCATCGTGCAGGCGCCCATTGGTGGCGAGGGCATTGCCGCTCCATGGGCCGTCCCGCCCGTCGAGCCCGGTGAACCGACCGCCGGCCTCCCGGACGATGACGTCGAGTGCGGCCATGTCCCAGAGTTCCAAGTCTGGCTCGGCGGCGATGTCCACGGCTCCCTCGGCGACCAGCATGTAGGACCAGAAGTCGCCATACGCGCGAGTGCGCCACACCCGGCTCAGCAGCGCGTCAAACCCGGTCCGCTTGTCAATCCGGTCCCAGCCCCGCGTCGACGCGTACGAGAACGATGCGGCATCGAGGTCGGAAATCCCCGACACCCGGATCTCGCGGGCGTTCATGAACGACTTGCCGGTGAACGCACCGCCACCCTTGGAGGCCCACCAGCGGCGTCCCAGGGCTGGCGCTGAAACCAGCCCGGCGACGATCTCACCGGCCTCCTCCAACGCGATCAGCGTGGCCCAGACCGGAACTCCGCGGACGAAGTTCGAGGTCCCGTCGATCGGGTCGATGATCCAGCGGCGCTCGTGGGACCCGGTCGACCCTTCGATCTCACCTTGCTCCTCACCGAGGACGACGTCGCGGGTGCGTGCCGACTTGAGGTGGCGCCGGATGGTCTCCTCGACTGCCTGGTCGGACTCGGTCACGTACGTCATGTCCGGCTTGGTCGAGACGGCCAGGTCGATGGCGCCAAAGCGGTCCATGGAGAGGTTGTCGGCGTTGTCAGCCAGCACATGCGCAAGCCGCACGTCGTCACTCCAGGAATGAGCCATGGTGGCTACGTTAGTCCCGTGATCCTCCCTGCGTTCGTCAACGGGACTTCGGCCATTCGGCATCGAGCCGCAAGCGCCTCGTGCCCTCGGTAACCTCGTCCCGTGCACACCTCGATCGTCGATACCTTCAACGGACTGCCGTTGCACGTGCTGGTCGTCCATGGCGCCGTGGTCGTGACGCCGCTGGCAGCTGTTGCCGCGTTGGCGCTCATGCGTCCGTCGTGGCGTACCCGCCTGCGGTGGCCCGTTGCCCTCGCCCTCATCGTGGCCTGGCTGCTGGTGTGGCTCGCCCGGGCGAGCGGCGAGGCGCTCCAGCTGGCCATCAAGGACCAGATCGCGGTGAACGAGGCCGCGGTCTCGGCGCTGGACCGTCACATCACGTTCGCGGACAGGCTCAACTACGTGCTTTTCGTGCTTGTCGTGGTGGCTGTCCTGTTCGCGTGGCTCCTGCCCAAGCTCCCGCGTGCCGCCGGAACGGTGGCTTCCGTGGTCATTGCGGTACTGGCGGTCCTGGTCATCGGCTTGACCGCTCAGACCGGGGACCAAGGTGCCCGGACGGCGTGGAACCCCGACGGCTCCCAGGAGTATTCCGTCGATCAATAGCTGATGGCTCGCGCCGCAAGAATCCGGCGCAGGGAGTCAACCCGCTCGACGGTGACCGAGCCGTTCCCGACGGCCGCGTCGAGCGCGCATTCGGGCTCGGATGCGAGGTGCGTGCACCCGCGCGGGCACGCGGCGCAGATCTCGGCGATGTCGGGGAAGGCCGCCACGATGCTGTCGACGTCGACGTGTGCCAGCCCGAAGGACCGAATGCCCGGGGTGTCGATGATCCAGCCGCCTCCCGGGAGAGGGAGCGCGAGCGCCGACGTCGATGTGTGGCGTCCGCGCCCGGTCACCTCGTTGACTGCGCTCGTCGCCCGCTCCGCTTCGGGTACCAGTGCGTTGACGAGGGTCGACTTGCCGACCCCGCTGTGGCCCACGAGCACGGACGTGTGGCCGGTCAGGACCGCACGAACCGGTGCGAGGTCCCCGTCGCGGTGCGTGGGGACCACCGTGACGTCGAGGGGCTGCAGCAGGCCGAGCATCTCGTCCGGTGACGCCAAATCGGCCTTGGTGAGCACGACGACCGGTCGCATCCCGGCGTCATAAGCCGCCACGAGGCATCGGTCGATCAGGGCAGGCCGCGGTGGCGGGTCGGCCAACGCGCTCACCACCACGAGCTGGTCTGCGTTGGCGACGACGACCCGCTCAACGGGATCGTCGTCGTCCGCCGTGCGTCGCAGCACCGTCGTGCGGGGTAGAACATCGGCGATGCGCGCCAAGGCCCCGTCCGCGCCGGTGACGTCGCCGTCCACCCGCACCTCATCGCCGACGACCACGCCTTGGCGGCCGAGGGAGCGCGCCTTCATCGCCATGACGGAGACACCGTTGACGTCGACGGTGTACCGGCCGCGGTCGACCGTCCGAACCCGGCCGAGCGGCAGGTGGTCGTAGTTCGGCCGCTCCTTCGTGCGCGGCCGCGTCCGCCGGCGCGGGCGGTCGAAGGAGTCGTGTTCGTCCTTCATCGCCGCCCTCTCATGACTTTGGGCTCACGAGACCAGCCAGGCCCAGTCCGTCACGAATCCGGGGTACGTCTTCTCGGTCGTCTCGACGTTCTCGACCATGACACCCGGAACGGCAAGTCCGAGTACCGCGGCTGCGTGCGCCATCCGGTGGTCGTCGTAGGTGTGGAACGTGCCGCCGTGCAGCGTGCGGGGCCGGATGATGAGTCCGTCATCGGTCTCTTCGACGTCCCCGCCGAGCCGGTTGAGCTCGGCGGTGAGGGCTGCCAGCCGGTCGGTTTCGTGGCCGCGTAGGTGAGCGATGCCGCGGAGCCGAGACGGTCCCGATGCGAGCGCTGCCACCGCGGCCACGACCGGCGTCAGCTCCCCGACGTCGTGCAGGTCGAGGTCGACGCCCTCGAGCGTCGACGTGCCGGCGAACTCCAGTTCGGTGCCGTTGTGTGTGGTCGAGCCGCCCAGCTCTCCTGCGATCATCCGCCATGCATCGCCGGCTTGCGTCGTCTGCTCCGGCCAGTCGGCGATGCGCACGGTGCCCCCGGTG
>DATFFJ010000295.1:0-6727 GCA_035250065.1 Aeromicrobium sp.
CGCCTGCTGGCTTATGCCGAGCTCGGCCGCGGCGGCGCCCAGACTGCCGGTGCGCGCCACCACCGCGAGCAGCTCAAGAGCACGCAGCTCTGGTACGTGGGGACCCAACACGGCCACAAGGCTACCTTGTGGCAACCCAAATCGGCTGTCGTTCCGCCAGGTGGACACAGCCCGCAGACTCGGTGACATGACCCTTCGTCAGGCTCACGACAGTCCCCTTCGCGTCGCCGTCATTGGGGGAGGTCCGGCCGGCATCTATGCCGCCGACATCCTGACCAACTCCGACACCGAGGTCTCCGTCGACATCATCGAGCGGCTGCCCGCTCCCTTCGGCCTGGTCCGGTACGGCGTGGCCCCCGATCACCCGCGGATCAAGGAGATCATCAAGGCGCTGCACCGCGTGCTCGCGAAGCCGGAGGTCCGCTTCCTCGGCAACGTCGAGTACGGCGTCGACGTCAAGCTCGACGACCTGCGCGCGTTCTACGACGCCGTCATCATTGCCACCGGCGCCATGGCCGATCGCGATCTGGGGATCCCGGGCGAGGAGCGCTCACTCGGCGCAGCGGACTTCGTGTCCTGGTACGACGCGCATCCGGATGTTCCTCAGTCCTGGCCGCTGGACGCCACGAGCGTGGCGGTCATCGGCGTCGGCAACGTGGCCCTCGACATCGCGCGCGTCCTGGCCAAGACCGGCGACGAGATGCTGGTCACTGACATCCCCGAGCACGTCTACCGGGGTCTGGCCGCAAAGACGACCACCGACGTGCACGTCTTTTCGCGCCGGGGTCCGGCCTACGCCAAGTTCTCGCCGCTGGAGCTGCGTGAGCTCAACCACTCGCCCAACGTCGAGGTGATCGTGCATCCGGAGGGATTCGACGTCGACGCCGACGGCATGGCGCACGTCGCGAAGCACAAGGCGCAGAAGATGGTCCTGAACATCCTCAGCAACTGGGTCGGCGCCGAGCCAGCCGGCAAGCCGCACCGGATCCACCTGCACTTCGCCGAAGCGCCGACCGAGATCATCGCCGACGGCGATGGCCGCGTGACCACGCTGCGGACGGAGCGGACGCATTCGCCGAATGCCGATGGGACGGTCGAGGGCACCGGGGAGATCACGGATTGGGACGTCCAGGCCGTCTACCGGGCGATCGGCTACCGCAGCACGCCGCTGCCGGACCTGCCCTTCGACGACCGCGCGGCCGTCATTCCGAACGACGGTGGCAGGGTGCTCGATCTGGATGGCAACGCGATGCCGGGCACCTTTGTCACCGGCTGGATCAAGCGCGGCCCCGTCGGGCTGATCGGCCACACCAAGAGCGACGCGGCGGAAACCGTCGAGCACCTGCTCGCGGAGACCACGCGCACGGCGACGTTGCGCGCGACCGCGGATGTCGACGCCTATCTGGCCGAGCGCAGAATCGCGGTGGCATCCGATGCGGCATGGGAGCGACTCGACCTGCACGAGATCGCGCTGGGCGAGGCGGCCGGGCGGGCGCGGATCAAGGTCGCCGAGCGCGCCGAGATGCTGCGCGTCGGCGGTGTTGGATCGGCCCCCGCAAGCGGGAGGTACCCCCAGGCGACGGTCGGCTGACGCCGATCGCCGACGCCCAAGCAAGCCGACAATCGCCACCGCGACCGTCCCCCGCGCCAGGCCAGCGCGGGAGGTACCCCCACTAGCCGGATCGCTTGTAGAGCCTTGCGGATTCCCTAGATCGGGCTGACCATGGCGACGGCAATGGCGGCGATGCCCTCTCCGCGGCCGGTCAGGCCGAGCCCGTCGGTCGTTGTGCCCGAGACGCTGACCGGCGCGCCGATGGCGGCGGACAGGGCCGCCTCGGCCTCGGTCCGGCGCGGTCCGAGTCGGGGCTCGGTGCCGATGACCTGCACGCTGGCGTTGGCGATGACGTAGCCGGCTTCGCGCACGGCCCGTGCGGTCTCGACGAGGAAGGCGACGCCAGTGGCTCCTTCCCAGCGCGGATCGGATGTGCCGAAGTGGCTGCCGATGTCGCCCAGCCCGGCCGCCGACAGCAGGGCGTCGACGAGGGCATGGGCCGCGCAATCACCGTCGGAGTGCCCCTCGAGGCCGGCGGCCGCATCCGGCCATTCGATTCCGGCCAGACGCATGGGCCGGCCGGGTGCAAGTCGGTGGACGTCGGTACCGATGCCGACCCGACCGGCCGAGGGCGCGTTCTCTGGCACGTCGCGAGTCTAGGGCTTCAGCTGTCTCGCGACTTCGCGACGACGGCGAACTTCGCGTCCAGCTCGACGTCCCATTCGGCGCCCGCCCGGTCGTAGACCTCAGCCTCGTAGGCCGTGCCGAAGTCATCGCTGGCTTCCATGTCCGTCACGGTTCCCGACCCCACCGCCTTGGCAGCGGCCGTCGCGATCTTGGCCCTCTCGCTGCCGGTCAGCGGACGGTCGTCGGCGTCCAGACCGACTGACCGGCTGACGTCCGGGTTGTCATCGTTGTCCGGTGCCGCGGTGATGGATTCGCGGTCACCGCGAGCGAGATCGTCGCGGGTGTCGGCCCAGGTGAGACCCGCGGCGGCAATGAGGATTGCGGCGGCGGCGAACAGGAAGACGACCATGCGACCGCCATAGCTCTTGATGTTCATCAGGTTTCCTCTCGTGGAGTGATGGTGAACTCCAGCCTGCAGAGCGGGCGCTGAAGCACTCCTGAACGTTCCTGAAGGGCGCTTCAGCCGAGGCGGTCGCCTAGGGACGAACGACGTAGGCGATGCCACCACTGCCGCCGAGCCACGCTCGCTCGAACTCGCCGCGCCGGTACGTGCGCCGCACGGTCGAGTTGGACGACGCTGCCGGGTCGTTGACGACGACGTTCCCGGCCGAGGTGAACCCGACGACAGCCACGAGGTGCCCGGCGGAGGAGCTCAGCGGCGCGCCGGTGAGCTGGCCGTAGCCGAACTTGATGGCCGCGCCGACCGGAACACCGGCCTTGATCAGGCCTTCGGCGTCACGGAGGCTGCCGACGCGGGTGACATAGGCATTGAGCCAGCGACCGGCATACGCGGTCGAGAACGACCAGTTCCCGGTGCCGCCATAGCGATGGTCGTAGGAGTACACGGCTGCGTGGTCCACCCACGGATCGTCGTATTCGTCGGCGAAGGCGTATTCCGCGGACGTCGGCCCGGAGCCGCGGTAACGCAGCAGCATGACCACCGTCGTCGGTGAGCACCAGGCGGCTCCTCCGCCGCCGTAGGACGGGAACTCCCCGCGGTGAATCATCTGCGAGTAGGCCGGGACGGCCAGCACTTTGGTCGATGTCATGGTCGTCGTGGACGTTGCCGACAGCGTCTTCGTCGAATAGGAGGCGGCGACGCCCGTGACCGACTTGAGTGCGGGCGTGGCCGTCGAGCCCTTCTTGCGGAGCAGGGTCGCGCGGAGTTGCCAGCCGTCGAAGGCGCCGCCCCGGCTGCGCAGGGTGTCGACGTCGACGCCGGCGAGGTCGTCCGTCTGGCTGGTCGACGAGGACCGACGGATGGTGGACGTGTCGAAGGCCCAGGTGGCCAACGTGTCCCACGAGCCGGTCGCCGAGCCGCGCCTGACCCGCAGCTGGATACTGATCCAGGTGCCGTTGGGTGTCATCGCGCTCCACGAAGGGATGAGGGTGTTCATCCCGAAGCCCGGAGTAACCCATGGCGATGTCCACTGCCCGTACTCGTAGGCGACCGAGCCGCCCGAGCTGTAGGGGTCATCCCAGGTTGTCGTCGGAAGGGCGCCCGCGAGCCGTAGCGTCCCCCCACTGGCAGCCACATGGTTGCGGGTCCCCGTGTTGAACTGGGCGTCGTCACTCCACCGCGCCAGGTGAGTGCGTGGCGTGGCTGCGTGGGTGGGCGCCACGGTGACCATGGTCGCGAGCACGCCGAGGAAGGCGGCCAGAACGCGGGGAAGCATCGTTCAAGGGTACGTGACCAAAGTGGCGAAAGTGACGAATGTGACTTGAGGTGTTCCCGACTCCTCGATTCGCTCATCGACGGTTCCTTCGCTCAGGTCATTGGCGCACGCGCCATGACCCTTCCCTCAGCCGCCGTTAAGGTGGCGGCGTGACTCTCCGCCTGTACAACACCGCCACTCGCGAGGTGTCTGCTCTGGAGCCGGTCACCCCGGGCCGCGTGAGCATCTACCACTGCGGACTCACGGTCCAGGGCCCACCGCACATCGGGCACATCCGCAAGGAGGTCGTCTTCGACGTCCTGCGCCGGTGGCTGGTCCAGCAGGGCCTGGAGGTCACGATCGTCGCCAACATCACCGACATCGACGACAAGATCCTGCAGCGGGGAACCGAGCAGGGACAGGACTGGTTTGCCGTCGCGTACGAGAACGAGCGGGCTTTGCACCAGGCGTACGACGTGCTCGGGTGTATCCCGCCGACGTACGAGCCACGCGCCACCGGCCACGTCCCCGAAATGCTCGAGATGATCCGCGAGCTGGTGGAACGAGGGCACGCCTACGTCGCCGAGGACGGTTCCGGCGACGTCTACTTCGACGTGCGGTCGTGGCCCTCCTATGGCGAGCTCTCGAACCAGCGGATCGACGACATGCAGGCTGCCGAGGACGCGCCGCCCGAGGGCAAGCGTGACCCGCGCGACTTCGCGCTCTGGAAAGGGCACAAGGATGGCGAGCCGGAGACGGCCGCGTGGCCGACACCGTGGGGACGCGGCCGCCCCGGCTGGCACCTCGAGTGCTCAGCGATGGCCGCGAAATACCTTGGCGACGAGTTCGACATCCACGGCGGCGGGCTCGATCTGCGCTTCCCGCATCATGAGAACGAGCTGGCGCAGTCGCGTGCCGCCGGTCAGGGGTTCGCCCGGGTCTGGATGCACAACGCGATGGTCAATCTGGGTGGGGCCAAGATGGCCAAGTCCGTGGGCAACACCCTCATGGTCAGCGAGGTGGTGAAGCGAGTGCGGCCCATCGCGCTGCGCTACTACCTGGTGGCCGCGCACTACCGCTCCATCATCGAGTTCAGCGAGGAGTCGCTGGCCGAGGCGGCGGTGGCGTGGGAGCGGATCGAGGGGTTCGTCCGCCGCGCCGTGGAAGCGGCGGGTCCGGTGACGCCCACCATGGTGTGCGCCGACTTCATCGAGGCCATGGACAACGACCTCGGCACGCCCGCCGCGTTGGCAGCGCTTCAGGCGGTCATCGCCGAGGGCCACAAGGCACTGGCAGCCGATGATCTGGACGCAGTCCGCGGTGCGGTGGCATCCGTCCGCGGGATGCTCGACATCCTGGGCTTGGACCCGTTGGCCGAGCCGTGGGCGGGACGGGACGGATCCGGCGCCGATCTGGCACTGAGGGCGCTCGTCGAAGCGCTCCTCGACCAGCGTCAGGCCGCGCGGGCCGCGAAGGACTTCGCCACGGCCGACGTGGTGCGGGACCAGCTGACTGCGGCCGGTATCGAGATCGAGGACACCCCACAGGGACCGCGCTGGAGCGTGGGCTGATGGCCGGCAACAGCAACCGCCGCGGCGCGGTGAAGAAGTCGTCGAAGGGAAACCCGACCGCGGGATCCGGTGGGCGTCGACGCAAGGGACTCGAGGGGAAGGGCCCCACGCCGAAGGCGGAGGACCGGCCGTATCACAAGCAGTACAAAATGGCCCGCGCGGCCGAGCGCCGAGCTTCGGGCAAGCCACGGCGCAAGTCCGCTGGGGGCAAGCCGTCTGACTCCGGGCCGGAGTGGGTGGCTGGACGCAACGCCGTCGCCGAGCTGCTGCAGGCGGACGTGCCGATCTCGGCCATCCACGTCGCCGACGACGCGCGTCGAGACGATCGCATCGCCGAGATCTTCCGACTGGCCGCCGAGCATCACGTCGCCCTGCTCGAGGTGCCGCGGTCGGAGCTCGACCGGTTCACCGGTGCGGCGGTCCATCAGGGCGTCGCGGCGAAGCTCGAGGCCTACGAGTACGCGCATCCGGACGACCTGCTTGAACGGGCCGCAGAGCGGGGTGAGCCGCCACTTGTGGTGATGCTCGACGGTGTCACTGACCCGCGCAACCTTGGGGCGGTGATTCGGTCGGCGGCGGGGTTCGGCGCACACGGCGTGGTCATCGCTGAGCGGCGGGCGGCGTCGATGACGGCTTCGGCGTGGAAGTCCTCGGCCGGCGCCGCGGCGCGCGTGCCGGTCGCCCGCGTCACGAACCTCACGCGCCAGCTCAAGGCGTATCAAGCGGCCGGACTGATGGTCGTCGGCCTCGCGGCTGACGGGGATGTGGCGCTCCCGGACCTGCAGTTGGGGGATGGACCGCTGGTTGTCGTGATCGGCAGCGAGGGCAAAGGACTGTCCCGGCTCGTCGCCGAGACCTGCGATCAATTGGTGAGCATCCCGACCGCGTCAACGCTCGAGTCGCTGAATGCTGGGGTGGCCGCGGGAATCGCGCTCTACGCGATCGCCCAATCGCGGGCCTGAACCGGCCTGACTACCATTGCTGAGTGTCGTCCGTAAGGCGGCCCGGCCGGAGTGGCGTAGTGGTAACGCAGCTCACTTGTAATGATCTGTCGCGGGTTCGATTCCCGCCTCCGGCTCATCGGTCACGGCCATGTCGGTGCTGCTGCCTAGCGTCAGAACATGAGGAAATGCGAAGGCTGCGGCGAAGAACTAGTCCGCCCACATCAGCAGAAGTTCTGCAGCAACAAGTGTCAGCGGGCCATGGAGCGGGCCGAGAACACAAGGCGGTGGCTCGAGACTGGTCAGGCTCGGTACGCCGGT
>DATFFJ010000296.1:0-3174 GCA_035250065.1 Aeromicrobium sp.
CGACGCCGGCTATCAGTGCGCACTGCTGGCGCCGACGGAAGTCCTTGCCGCCCAGCATGCCCGGTCCATCCGGGATGTCATGGGGTCGCTGGCGATGGCGGGTCAGCTGGGCGGCGCCGAACGTTCGACGCGCGTCGCGCTGCTGACCGGGTCGATGTCGACCGCGCAGAAACGGGAGGTGCGCGACGAGGTCGCAAGCGGCGATGCAGGCATCGTCATCGGGACACACGCGTTGCTCCAGGATGCCGTCGAGTTCAAGCGACTCGGCATGGTCGTCGTCGACGAACAGCACCGGTTCGGAGTCGAACAACGAGATCGATTGCGCGCCAAGGCTCCTAAAGGTCTGACTCCTCACCTGCTGGTGATGACCGCTACGCCTATCCCTCGCACTGTTGCGCTGACCGTCTACGGCGACCTGGAGACGTCGACACTGCGCGAGCTGCCAAGGGGCCGTCAACCCATCACGACCAACACCATCTTCGTGACACAGAAGCCGGCCTGGCTCGAACGCGCCTGGCAACGCGTCATCGAGGAGGTCGAGGCGGGGCGTCAGGCCTACGTCGTGGCATCGCGCATCGACGAGAACGACAAGACGGCCGACGACAACGGCCCACCGGCGACCACCGTCGTCGAGCTGTTCGACCGCCTTCGTCAAGGCGCGCTGGCGAAGCGCAGGCTCGGACTCATGCACGGCCGGCTGCCCAGCGACGAGAAGGACGCGGTGATGGCGGCGTTTCGGGCGGGGGAGATCGATGTCCTGGTGTGCACAACGGTCATTGAGGTCGGCGTCGACGTCCCGAATGCGACGGTGATGGTCGTGATGGACGCCGACCGGTTCGGCATCAGCCAGTTGCACCAGCTGCGTGGTCGCATCGGCCGTGGCGAGCATCCCAGTCTGTGCCTGCTCGCCACGAAGTTGCCGGAAGGGTCCAGGGCAGGGGAGCGACTGAAGGCCGTCGCCGCCACCCTCGATGGGTTCAAGCTCGCCGATCTCGATCTGCAGGAACGCAAAGAGGGAGATGTGTTGGGTCTCAGCCAATCCGGCCGGCCCATCACGCTGAGGTTCTTGTCGCTGTCGGAGCACCTTGACATCATCTTGGCGGCGCGTGAGTTCTGCGAATCGCATTACGAGAAGAACCCGAATGATCCCGGAATGGTTCTGCTGGCAGCGCAGTTCACCGATACCGACCGCGTCGAATACCTGGACAAGGCATGAGCCGCAACCGGTTGCTGTGGCTGGCGGTCGCGGTGGCGCTTGCAGTGATCGTCGCGTACCAGGTCGTCGCCTCGTCGGGTGATCGCGCTTCGCAGTTCACTGCCGGGGCCGAAATGCCCACCGTCGCACCGGGTGTTGACGTGCTTTCCGGAGTGGCGGTTCTACCCATCCGCATCCGGAGCTTCGACTATCGCAGGACGGCATTCGGCGAAAGCTGGACCGACGACAACACCGCCCCCGGTGGTCATAACGGGTGCGATACCCGCAACGACATCCTCGAGCGCGACCTCGTCGAAAAGACCTACGTGTCAATCAAGCGGTGCCCCAATGCGGTTGCCACAGGCACGTTGCAGGACCCGTACACCAACGCCACCATCGCTTTCGTGCGCGGTAGCCAGACCGGTGCGGCCGTGCAGATCGAGCACATCGTCCCGCTGGCCTACGCATGGGACTTCGGCGCGCGGGACTGGCCTGACGAGAAGCGGATTCGGTTCGCCAACGATCCGGCGAACCTACTCGCCGTGCAAGGCCAAGCCAACCAGGACAAGGGCGACAAGCAGCCCGCTGACTGGATGCCGCCCAACCGGGCGTTCTGGTGTCAGTACGCGGTGCAGTTCGCCGCGGTGCTGCGCGGCTACGGGCTGCCGGTCGACGCGCCGTCGGCGACGGTGTTGCGCGACGCCGCGGCCATGTGCCCGACAAGCTAGCACCGGGTGACGCGCGAATAGACTCTGTGCATGAGGCGACTCGTTGCCATGACGGCGCTCGTCCTTGTGCTCACCGCCTGTGTGAGCACGATTGGAGGTCGGCCAACCGCGCCGGCGGGCCTAGCGTGGGAGCGAAACGTCGCAGACGCGGTGGCGAACATGGGCGGTGTGCTGATGACCGTTGGCCACGCGATGACCGAGGTTGACTACTCGGCGACCCGCGAGAATTGCACCAAGCTTCAGGCGGCGCTGGACCGGATCGAGGATCAGCTGCCCGCTCCCGACAAGGAAGTGGACGATGCCCTGCGCGACGGCATCGACAACTACCGCTCGTTCGCAGACATCTGCGTGACGCTCACACCCAATAGCAGTGGACGTGACCTCGACCGTCTGACGGACTATCTCGACCGCGGCGACGCGCGGATACGCGACGCCCTTGGCCTCATCGGGATTGAAATTCCAAGTCGTTGAGCCCCAAAGGCACGCGCGGCGAGAAATTAAGTGCCGGTGTAGGTGTCGGGGTCGGGACGGAAGCGCGTGCCGTCATCGAGACCGTTGAGCGTGGCCATCTCGTCATCGGTCAGCTCGAAGTCGAACACCTCGAGGTTCGATTTGATCCGCTCCGGAGACGACGAGCGCGGGATGACGACATTGCCCAGCTGGATGCTCCACCGGATCAGCACCTGCGCGGGCGTTTTCCCGTGCGCCTCGGCAACCGTCGCGATGGTCGGATTGTCCAGCAGCTTGCCGACGCCGAGCGGGCCGTAGGCCTCGGTCACGATGCCGTGCTCGGCGTTGAGCGCCCGCAGCTCGGCCTGATTCAGCAGCGGGTGCAGCTCGATCTGGTTGATCGCCGGAGTGAAGAACGACAGGTCGATGATGTTCGACAGGTGCTCGGCGTGGAAGTTGGCCACGCCGATGGACTTGGCGTCGCCGTCCTCCATGCGCTTCATCAAGCCGCCCCAGCTGTCCACGTACTTACCGTGGTCGCCACCCGGCCAATGGATGAGATACAGATCGACATAGTCGAGGCCGAGCCGCTGCAGGCTGGCCTTGATGGCGTCCTGCGACGCCTGGAAGCCCTGGTCTTCGGTGGCCAGCTTGGTGGTGACGAACAGCTCGTCCCGCGGTATGCCCGACGACGCGATCGCGCGGCCGACGGCAGCCTCGTTGCCGTAGGCCGCCGCCGTGTCGATCAGCCGGTATCCGGCCTCCAGCGCCGCCGAGACGGCCTGCTCGGTCTCGGATTCC
>DATFFJ010000297.1:0-11054 GCA_035250065.1 Aeromicrobium sp.
CGGGTGGGGCAAGGACGCCCCGCCAATTGATGAAGACCAGGTCGATGCCCTCTTCCTGAAGGGTCGGGATTTCGGCGAGCGCCCGCTGCGGTTGTCGCTCTTCTCCGGAAACGGCCAGCACGCGCAGCTGCCCGGACTCGATCTGGGTGACGAACTCGGCGAGCCCGGAAGCGCCCACTTGGATCTTGTTGCCCAACAGTGCTGAGGTGAGCGGTCCTCCGCCGTCGTAGGTGATGAAGTTGACCTCGCGCGGGTCGACGCCGACAGCCTTCGCCAACTGCATCGGGAAGAGGTGGTCTGGACCGCCCGGTGATGACCCGCCGCCCACCGTGATCGAGCCCGGATCTGCCTTCCAAGCCGTCACCAGATCGCCGATCGTCTCGAATGGCGAGTCTGCCGGCACCAAGATGCCTTCGGGCTCGGAGATGAGCTGGGCGATGGGCGTTGCGTCGGCAAGGCGGAAGTCGCTGCCGAAGCTGTAGAGCGAGCCGACAACACCCAGCCCGACCGTCATCAGGGTCCGTTCGTCGCCCGCCCGGCCCATGAGGGTGGACATGGCGACCGCACCGCCGGCGCCGACGACGTTGTCAACCGTCCATTCGCCCTTGGTGACGTCGTGCTCGCGCATGACGCCGACAGCTGCGCGGCCGGTTTGGTCGTACCCGCCGCCGGGGCTGTTGGGGATGATCATCAGCAGGTCGTTGGACGATTCCCCGCGTGTCACGCCACATCCCGCCACTGCGGAGAGGGCGATCGACACAGCGGCGAAGCCGGCAAGTGATCTGAGTCTCATTGGGACAGCACTATGGCACGAACCCCAGTGCCAGTGTCCTGATCAGCGCGACGCGAGTGCTTCGGCGAAAGCCAGGATGCGGTTCGCGTCGCGCACGTGCAGTTCCTCGACCAGCTTGTTGTTGTACGTGGCGACGCCGGCGCCGGCGGACTTGGCCTCCTCGAACGCGGCGATGAGGCCCTGCGCTCGCTCGATGTCAGCCTCGGAGGGGCTGTATGCCTCGTTGGCCGGCTCGACCTGGGACGGGTGGATGAGGGTCTTGCCGTCGAAGCCCATCTCGCGACCCTGCCGCGCCTCGGCGAGGAAGCCCTCCTCGTTGCGGACATCGTTGTAGACGCCGTCGATGACCACCTTGCCGGCGGCGCGGACCGCGATGAGGGTCCACGCAAGGGCGGTCAAGACGACCGGGTTTCGGCCGGGGACGTGTAAGCCGTACGTCTCGTTGACGATGTCGTTGGTCCCCATGACGATGACGGTCAGCCTGTCGTGTGCGGCGGCGATCTCTTCGGCATGGAGCAGCGCGCGCGGGGTTTCGATCATGGCCCAGAGCTGGGTGTGCGCGGGTGCGCCGGCCGCCTCCAAGGCTGCGACCAGCTGGCGGACTTGCTCGGCCGACTCCACCTTGGGGACGAGGATCGCATCAGGCCCAGCGGAGGCGGCAGCCTTGATGTCCTCGTCGTGCCACTCGGTGCCGATCGAGTTCACCCGGATGGCGAGCTCGCGATGCCCGTACTCGCCGGATCTGACGGCGGCGACGACGTTCTCGCGGCCCTGTGCCTTGGCATCGGGCGCGACCGAGTCCTCGAGGTCGAGGATCAGCGCGTCGGCGTCGATCGTCTTGGCCTTCTCAAGCGCACGTTCGTTGGCGCCCGGCATGTACAGCACACTGCGTCGGGGACGAATGGCACTCACAGGTCGTACAGCTCCTTCAGTTCGGGATCACGCTCGGCGAGCGCCTTGGCCAGGTCGAGCATGACGATGCACTGCTTGCAGGAAGCGTCGTCCTCCATCTTGCCGTTGATCATGACCGCACCGGAGCCGTCGCCCATGGCCTCGACGACAGTCTTGGCGTGCTCAACGTCCTCCTTCGACGGGCTGAACACCCGCTTGGCGATGTCGATCTGGACCGGGTGCAGGCTCCATGCGCCGACGCAGCCCAGGAGGAACGCGTTGCGGAACTGGTCCTCACATGCCACGACGTCCTTGATGTCGCCGAACGGTCCGTAGAACGGGAGGATGTCGTTGGCCGCGCAGGCGTCGACCATGCGCGCGATGGTGTAGTGCCAGAGGTCTTGCTGGTACGTCGTGCGGCCCTCATTGAGGTCGTCGCTCACCGGGTCGGTACGCACGAGGTAGCCAGGGTGCCCGCCGCCGACGCGGGTGGTCTTCATGCGCCGGGACGCGGCGAGATCGGCCGGGCCGAGGCTGATGCCCTGCATCCGCGGGCTGGCTCCGGCGATCTCTTCGACATTGGCAACGCCCTCGGCCGTCTCGAGGATCGCGTGTACCAGGAGCGGCTTCTCGATGCCGGCGCGCGCTTCGAGCTGTGCGAGCAGCCGGTCGACGTAATGGATGTCCTGGGCGCCCTCGACCTTCGGCACCATGATCACGTCCAGCTTGTCGCCGATCTCGGTGACGAGCTCGATGAAGTCGTCGAGCACCCACGGCGAGTCCAGGCTGTTGACCCGCGTCCAGAGCTGGGTGGTGCCGAAATCGGTCTTCTTCGCGATGTCGATGAGCCCGCGGCGAGCCGGGATCTTCATCTCGGTCTTGATGGCGTCCTCGAGGTTGCCGAGGATGATGTCGACCTTCGAGGCGATGTCCGGCACCTTCGCCGCCATCTTCTCGTTGCTGGGATCGAAGAAATGGATCATGCGGCTCGGCCGGAACGGAATGTCGGCGGCCGGCTTCGGGGCTCCAACGGCGAGCGGGCGCAGGAAAGCTCGAGGGTTACGCATGAGGCCAGTATTCCCGGGTAGGGATCGGTGGTACGAGGGAGGTCACAGGGATATGACCGATCATGTTGCGACTGCCGCAGTCAACATCAGCGCTTCGCCAGACCAGGTGTGGAGCGCCATCACCGATCCGGCGAAGGTGAAGCGCTTCTTCTTCGGATCGACGGTCGAGTCGGACTTCCGACCGGGTAGCACCATCACCTGGCGGGGGGAGTACGACGGCAGGCCGTTCGAGGACAAGGGTGAAGTCATCGAGGCGGTGCCGCAGGAGCGGCTCCGGGTCACACACTTCAGTCCGTTGACGGGTGAGCCCGACCGGCCGGAGAACTACCACGAGCTCGTGTTCAGGTTGGATCGCACCGGCCCCACCACGCACGTCACGTTCACGCAGGACAACAACGCTTCGGCGGACGAGGCGGACGAGGCGTCCGACAACTGGTACGCGATGCTGCAGGGCCTCAAGGAGCTGGTCGAACGCGGCTGACCGTCCGCTTCACGCGGCGCGGATCGGCAGGTCCAGTGCCGCGCCGACGGCCGGGTGAATCACCTGGCCGTCATGCGCGTTGAGTCCTTTTGCCAGCTCTGGATCGGCGGCCATGGCCGACTCCCAGCCGTTCGCCAGCGCGCAGACATACGGACGCGTGGCGGCGTTGAGCGCAAGGGTGGCGGTGCGCGGAACCGCCGCCGGCATGTTCGTGACGCAGTAGTAGAGCGAATCGTGAACGCGAAACGTCGGCTGATCGTGGGTGGTGGGACGCGAGCCCTCGAAGCATCCACCTTGGTCAATCGCGACATCGACCAGCACAGACCCGGGTCGCATCTGGGCCACGAGTCCCAGCGTCACGAGTTTCGGCGCGCGACCGCCGGGGACGAGGACAGTTCCGATCACGAGGTCGGCACCTGGCACGACGTCCGCTATCGCGTCCGACGTTGAGGCGATGCCGTGGACACCGGGCGGCAGCTTGGCCAGTCGGTCGGGGTTGACGTCCAGCACGGTCACGTCCGCGTGCAGCCCGGCCGCGAGATCAGCGGCGTGAGATCCGGCGATACCCCCGCCCAGGACCACGACTTTCGCGCTGGGTGCTCCGGGCACGCCGCCGAGCAGCACACCACTCCCGCCGAACGGGGCCATGAGGTGTTGTGCGCCCACTTGGGTGGCAAGGCGCCCGGCAACGGCCGACATCGGCGCGAGGAGCGGCAGGCTGCCGTCGGCGCGCTGGACGGTCTCATAGGCGACGGCGGTGATACCGCTGGTCAAGACGGCCTGAGCGACGTCGCGCGCTGCCGCGAGGTGGAGGTAGGTGAACAGGACCTGGCCTCGCCGCATCCGGTGCCATTCGGCTTCGATCGGTTCCTTGACCTTGACCACGAGACCGGCGTCCCAGGCCTCATCGGCCGAGGCGACGATCTCGCCGCCGGCGGCGGCATAGTCCTCGTCCGTGATGCCGGCGCCGACCCCGGCCCCCGACTCAACGCGTACCGCGTGACCGGACTCAACGAGCGAGCTGACGGTCTTGGGTGTCAGGGACACCCGAGTCTCGAAGGGCTTGAGCTCGCGTGGGACACCGACCCGCATATGCCCATGGTGAACCCCGGCGAGGGGCAGGCGGCGGACCAAACGACCGGCGGGTCAGGAAAGGCGCGGTGACGTGCGCGAGTGCGGGTCCGCCGACTCCACGGCCGGAATCGGGGGGCCAGACGGGACGAGGCGAAGCACCCGGCACTCACGGGCCCAACGGTCGATCATGGTGGACATGTCGGGCGCATTCAGTCGTCCGGCTTTGAGCGCCCCGGTGACCGGCTCCCACAGCTCGGATCCGGGTTGGACGACCGAGGCCACGACCGGGACTGCGGCAGCGAGCTGACGATCGGTCTTCGAACGGAGAAGCACCACGGCGGAATCACCGTCACCCAGCGGGGGCAGCGGCTGCTCGGACCCGCCGGCGTCCGGGCTTCCGACGACGCAGATTGCCCCGGCCGGTGCTCCCTCACCTGCGCTCTCGACCCATTCATGCCAGACCGGAAACGTCCGCGCCCCCGCTCGGATCCACGCCACGGATGACTTCTTGGCCAGCTCAGCAACATCGATGGTTACATCGCTGGGCTCTTCGGTCACCCCAAGAACGATAGGGGACCGGCTGGGGGCACCGCCCGGGCCCGCAGGGCGTGGGGGAGTAGGCTCGCCGACGTGTTCCTCCCCCTAGCTCTCCGCGCCTTGGGCGCTCCGAGCTGGGTGGTGCCCCCAGCTCCGCTCGTCAACGTGGCTTCGCCTACTCGGCCACGTGCGAGCGAGCTCGCCCGCGGCGCTCGGTAGGCTCGCCACGTGCTCGGCGCCTTTGTCAATGCTTTCCGGACCCCGGATCTGCGACGGAAACTCCTGTTCGTCCTCGGGATCATCGTGCTGTTCCGGTTCGGCTCGACACTCCCGGCGCCCGGCGTCAACGTGCCCAACGTGCAGCGCTGCGTCGATCTGGCATCCCAAGGCGAGCAGGGCAGCCTGTTTGCGCTGATCAACGTCTTTTCCGGCGGCGCCTTGCTTCAGCTGACCGTCTTCGCGCTCGGCATCATGCCGTACATCACCGCGAGCATCATCCTGCAGCTGCTCGTCGTGGTGATCCCGCGCCTGGAGATGTTGAAGAAGGAAGGCCAAGCCGGTCAGGCCAAGATCACGCAGTACACGCGTTACCTGACGCTCGGCCTGGCGATCCTGCAGGCCACCGGCATCGTGGCGCTGGCCCGCAGCGGCCAGCTCTTCGGCGGGACCGACTGTGGCGAGCTGCTCTACAACCAGGACTCGATCCCGCAGTTCTTGCTGGTCGTCCTCACGATGGTCGCCGGCACTGCCGTGATCATGTGGCTCGGCGAGCTCATCACCGACCGAGGCATCGGCAACGGCATGTCGATCCTGATCTTCACCCAGGTGGTCGCCACCTTCCCGGGCGCCATGTGGCTGATCAAGCAGCAGAAGGGCTGGACGACCTTCGTCGTCGTCACGCTGATCGGCTTGGTCGTCGTGGCGGCGGTCATCTTCATCGAGCAGGCGCAGCGCCGTATCCCGGTCCAGTACGCCAAGCGCATGGTGGGGCGGCGCATGTTCGGCGGATCGTCGACCTACATCCCGCTGAAGGTGAACCAGGCCGGCATCATCCCAGTGATCTTCGCATCGAGCCTGATGTACCTGCCGGCGCTGTACGCGCAGTTCCAACCGGAAGCCAGTGCGTCTCGATGGATCAACGCCTACCTCGTGCGCGGCGATCACCCGCTGTACATGGCGACGTACTTCGCGATGATCATCTTCTTCACGTACTTCTACGTGGCCATCACCTTCAACCCGGAGGAAGTGGCCGACAACATGAAGAAGTACGGCGGCTTCATCCCGGGCATCCGCGCCGGACGTCCGACGCAGGACTACCTCGCCTACGTACTCAGCCGCATCACGGCGCCGGGCTCGCTGTACCTCGGAGTCGTCGCGCTCATCCCGATGATCGCGGTCGCCCTGCTGGGTGCGAACCAGAACTTCCCCTTCGGCGGCACCACGATCCTCATCATCGTCGGCGTCGGCCTCGATACCGTGAAGCAGATTGAAAGCCAGCTGCAGCAGCGCAATTACGAAGGATTCCTGCGATGACCCGACTCCTCATCATGGGTCCGCCCGGTGCGGGCAAGGGGACGCAGGCTGTCGGTATCGCACAGCGGATCGGTGGCGCGCACATCTCCACCGGCGACATCTTTCGCGAGAACGTTGCCCACGAGACCGAGCTAGGCAAGACGGCCAAGCAGTACATGGAGGCGGGCAAGTACGTGCCCGACGAGATCACCAATGCCATGGTGCGTGACCGGCTCCGGCAGCCCGACGCCGAGAGCTTCGTGCTCGACGGCTATCCGCGGACGGTTGATCAGGTTGACGAGCTCGACGCGATCCTCGGGGAGCTTGGCGCAAAACTGGATGCCGTCGTCCTGCTCGTGGTCAACGACCGCGAGGAGCTCGTCCAGCGGATGATCAAGCGAGCCGAGACCAGTGGCAGGGCGGACGACACCGAAGAGGTCATCCGTCACCGGCAGGACGTCTACGACCAGGAGACGGCGGCGCTGGTGCCGATCTACCGCGAGCGGGGCCTGCTGCGCGAGATCGACGGAATCGGCGACATCGACGAGATCGCCCGGCGCATCGACGCTGCGCTCGGTCTCTAGGCTCAGTCTCCAGGGCTCGGGCGCCTCGTTGTCGATCGAACTCAAGACGCCTGACCAGATCGCCCGCATGCGGTCCGCCGGCCGCGTCGTGGCTGCCACGCTGCAAGCCGTCGCGGAGGCCGCCAAGCCCGGAGTGACGACCCGCGATCTCGACGAACTCGCGGCCGAGACGATCGCGTCGCACGGAGCGAAGTCAAACTTCTTCGGCTACTCCCCCGCAAGCGGGAGGTACCCCCACGATGGGGTCGGGCCGCCGTTCCCCGGCGTCATCTGTACGTCGGTGAACGACGAGACGATCCACGGGATCCCGGGCCCGCGTGTCCTCTGCGAAGGAGACCTCCTGTCCGTCGACTGCGGGGCGATGATCGACGGCTGGCACGCGGATGCCGCGATCACCGTCGGCATCGGCGATGTCCCAACGTCGCACCGTGAGCTCATGCGGGTGACCGAAGAAGCACTCGCGGCCGGCATTGCTGCCATGCGGTCCGGGCGGCGCGTCCGTGACATCACGCAGGCCATCAGCGCCTATGTGGGGAGCCAGGGCGACCAATACGGCATCGTCCGCGAGTACACCGGGCACGGCATCGGGTCCGCGCTCCACCAGGACCCGAACGTCCCGAACATCGGCGGACGCCGACACACGCCGCGCCTGGTTCCCGGGATGGTGCTGGCGATCGAACCCATGATCGTCCTTGGCCCGCCGCGCGTGCGCGAACTCGAGGACCAATGGACGGTCAGCACGGTCGACGGCTCGGTCGCCGCACACTTCGAGCACACGGTGGCCATCACCGACGACGGCATCGAGGTCCTTACCGTCCTGTGAGCAGGGCCAGGATCTCTGCTGCTGTCGTTTCCTCGCCGTCGGTCAGGTCGATGATGTTCCCGCGTCCGCGTTGCTCCATCGTCGGCCGGAGAGCGGCGGCGACGCATCCGGGGACCGTGCTGATCAGCACGTCAATGGCACCGAGGTGCTGTTCGGCGTGCATGATGAGCCGGTCGACCGCCTCGGGATCTTCGACGTCGGCGGCCGCGGGGAAGCACCGAACGCCGTGCTCCCGCTCGAGCGTTTCGGCGAGTTCGCGGACGTGAGTGCCGGGCCGGGCAATGAGCATCAGCGACATGCCGTCGGCCGCCAGCGCGCGCGCCATGGCCTGCGCCACGTCCGAGTCTGCCCCGGTGAGGAGACCCACGCGGCCTCTCAGCCGACCCAGCGATTGCACGAGCCCATCTTGGCCCCCGAGTCATCGCCAGTCTCGATTTGGTTCCGCAGGTGCGGCCTGACTAGACTGACCTGTCGGTTTTCCCCCGGAAAGCTGATACCGGACAAAGTAGAGGTACATGGCGAAAAAAGAAGGCGTCATCGAGATGGAAGGCGCCGTCGTTGAGGCGCTGCCCAACGCGATGTTCCGCGTGGAGCTGACCAATGGTCACAAGGTTCTCGCGCACATCAGCGGCAAGATGCGCCAGCACTACATCCGTATCCTTCCTGAGGATCGGGTCGTGGTGGAGCTGTCGCCGTACGACCTCAGCCGCGGCCGGATCGTGTACCGCTACAAATAACTCAATAACCAGACACGTTCACCTGACCTACAAAAGGACAAGCAATGAAGGTCAATCCGAGCGTGAAGAGGATCTGCGAGAAGTGCAAGGTGATTCGTCGCCACGGCACGGTGCGGGTCATCTGTGAGAACCCGCGCCACAAGCAGCGTCAGGGCTAGTCACAGTTCTTCACCGCCGCCCCCAAGGGGCGGGAGAACGCACACCGTCTGAGCGCAACCAGATCCGCGTGATCTGGTCCACCTGCGGAGCGAAGGCCGCAGCCCGGCGCCTGACCAAAGAGTCAGGGAGGCCGCCGGGACGCCTCGGACGACCACACCTCGCACGAACGAAAGGCCACCATGGCTCGCCTCATCGGAGTGGATCTCCCGCGCGAAAAGCGTGTCGAGATCGCACTGACGTACATCTTCGGGATCGGCAAGACCCGCTCCCAGCAGACTCTCGCCGCCACGGGCATCGACCCCGACACGCGGGTTCACGCGCTGACCGACGACCAGCTCGTCGCGCTGCGTGACCACATCGAGGCCAACTACCAGACCGAAGGTGACCTCCGTCGTGAGGTCACCGCCGACATCCGCCGCAAGATGGAGATCGGCAGCTACCAAGGTCGTCGTCACCGCGCACACCTGCCGGTTCGCGGCCAGCGCACCAAGACGAACGCTCGCACCCGCAAGGGCCCCAAGAAGACCGTCGCCGGAAAGAAGAAGTGACCGATGGCTCCCAAGACTGGCGCCAAGAAGGTGCGCCGCAAGACCAAGAAGAACGTGCCGCAGGCCGAAGCTCACATCAAGAGCACGTTCAACAACACCCACGTCACCATCACCGACCCGACCGGCAACGTCATCGCGTGGGCCTCGGGCGGAACGGTCGGCTTCAAGGGCTCGCGCAAGTCGACGCCCTTCGCCGCCGGCATGGCGGCCGAGGCTGCCGGCCGGCAGGCCATGGAGCATGGCGTCAAGAAGGTCGACGTCTTCGTCAAGGGCCCTGGCTCGGGACGTGAGACCGCGATCCGGTCGCTGAGCGCCGTCGGCCTCGAGGTCGGGACCATCTCCGACGTGACCCCCAGCCCGCACAACGGCTGCCGCCCGCCGAAGCACCGGAGGCTCTGACCCATGGCTCGTTACACCGGTCCCCTCACCAAGAAGTCCCGCCGTCTCGGCGTCGACCTCGTCGGCGGCGATTCTGCCTTCGAGCGTCGCCCCTACCCGCCCGGCCAGCACGGCCGCGCGCGCGTCAAGGAGTCCGAGTACCGCACGCAGCTGCAGGAGAAGCAGAAGGCGCGTTACACCTACGGCGTGCTCGAGAAGCAGTTCCGCAAGTACTACGAACTGGCCCACCGCAAGCCCGGCAAGACCGGCGACAACCTGCTCAGCCTGCTGGAGAGCCGGCTCGACAACGTCGTCTACCGCGCCGGCCTCGCGCGTACCCGTCGGCACGCGCGCCAGCTGGTGACCCACGGTCACTTCCTGGTCAACGGCGTCAAGACGAACATCCCGTCGTTCCAGGTCGGCAGGCACGACGTCATCGACGTGCGGCCGAAGAGCATGGAGATGACGCCGTTCATCGTGGCCCGCGAGACCCATGACCAGGACACCGTTCCCGGCTGGATGGACGTCTCGCCCGAGCGCGGCCGGATCCTGATTCACCAGACCCCGGTCCGCGAGCAGATCACTGTCCCGATCCAGGAACAGCTGATCGTCGAGTACTACTCCAAGATCTGATAACCCACCCGGTCCCTGAGCCCGTCGAAGGGATCAACACCGCAACCCAACCCGGCTTTCATATAGCGGTAAGCCGGAAAGGAACACAGAAATGCTGATTGCTCAGCGCCCCGTCCTGTCCGAAGAGGTCGTCGACGACTTCCGCTCCCGGTTCGTGCTCGAGCCGTTGGAGCCGGGCTTCGGCTACACCCTCGGCAATTCCCTGCGTCGCACGCTGCTGTCGTCCATTCCTGGTGCGGCCGTCACGTCGATCAAGATCAACGGCGTCCTGCACGAGTTCTCGACCGTCGCCGGCGTCACCGAGGACGTCACCGAGATCATCCTCAACTTGAAGGACCTCGTCGTCTCCTCCGAGCACGACGAGCCTGTGGTTGCCTACCTGCGCAAGAGCGGTTCCGGCGCCGTCACGGCCGCCGACATCGAGCCGCCGGCCGGCGTCGAGATCCACAACCCCGACCTGCACATCGCCACGCTGAACGAGAAGGGCAGCCTGGAGATCGAGCTCGTCGTGGAGCGCGGTCGTGGCTACGTCTCTGCCGCGCAGAACAAGACCGGTGAGGAAGAGATCGGCCGCATGCCGGTCGACTCGATCTACAGCCCGGTCCTGAAGGTGACCTACAAGGTCGAGGCCACCCGTGTCGAGCAGCGCACCGACTTCGACCGGCTGGTCATCGACGTCGAGACCAAGCGTTCGATGCTGCCGCGCGACGCGATCGCGTCGGCCGGGTCCACGCTGGTCGAGCTGTTCGGCTTGGCCCGTGAGCTCAACGTCGAGGCCGAGGGCATCGACATCGGCCCGTCGCCGGTCGACGAGCAGCTCGCCGCCGACCTGGCCCT
>DATFFJ010000298.1:0-5669 GCA_035250065.1 Aeromicrobium sp.
CATCCAGATCGGGCCCACCGGCAAGACGCTGCTTCCGCTGTCGGTCGTCTAGGCCGGGCACGCACGAAACTGCACGTCAGACGAGCGGCGTCGCCTCCCGAGAATTCGTTCTGAGTTGAACTAGCGTCGTCAGTCATGAGCGTGACCGTTCACCGGCCGTTGCCGGGTCCGGCGGCATCACGTGATCTGCCCCGCGGACGGCCGCTGCCAGACCGGCCCGCTGTTCGCCGGGGTTGGGATTTCCGCGCCGACATCGAGGGTTTGCGCGCGGTCGCCGTGTTGTCGGTGATGGTCTACCACGTGGCCCCGGGGCTACTACCTGGCGGCTTTGTGGGCGTCGACATCTTCTTCGTGATTTCCGGTTTTCTCATTACGTCGCACCTGGCCAGCGAGCACGTGCGAACGGGCAAGATCTCGCTGCCCAGGTTCTATGCGCGCCGTGCGCTGCGCCTGATCCCGGCCGCGACGGTGACGCTCGTCGGTACGGCGGTGGCTGTCGTCTTGTTCGTGCCGCGGGCGTTCTGGGCGCAGTTCGGCGGCGACCTGATCGCGTCGGCGTTCTACGGCGTCAACTGGACGCTGGCGCATCAGTCGGTGGATTACCTGGCCGAGGACAACGCCGTCTCTCCGGTGCAGCACTTCTGGTCTCTCGCAGTCGAGGAGCAGTACTACCTGATCTGGCCGGTTTTGATGCTCGCAGCAGCTTTCCTCGCCGGGCAGTTCAAGCAGACGAAGCGGCGGGGATATGTAGCGATGGCCGTGCTCGTGACGGTCGCGTCCGCTGGCTGGGCGATGTTCGCGTTCCAGCAGCAGAACCCGGCCGCGTACTTCGTGACCACGACGCGGTTGTGGGAGCTCGCCGCCGGCTCATTGGTGGCCATCATCTATCCACTCTTGGTTCGGTCGGCATCCGGCAAGGCGGTGACGACGCTCGTCGGGTTGGCCGCGATCCTGGCGTCCGTGTGGCTCATCCGGGAGCTGCAATGGCCCAGTCCGTGGGCGTTCCTGCCGATCGCCGGGACGGCCCTGGTGCTCGGCGCGGGCGGCGGGATATCGACGACGTGGGCGGAGCGGGTGCTGGGCATCGCACCGCTGGTGTGGATCGGCGGGCTGTCCTACTCGCTGTATCTGTGGCATTGGCCCGTGGTCGTGGTGGCTGAGCAGGTCCTCGGCAAGACCGGCGTGCTGCAGGGTGTGGCCATATTCATCACGTCATTCCTCTTGGCATGGCTCACCCGCCTCCTCGTGGAGAACCCGATGCGGTTCCATCCACGACTTCGCGGGGGTGCGCGAAACGGCATCCGTGTCGGGCTGGTGGGCGCGCTGCTTTCCGCCGCGGCCGGCGGCGCTCTCATGCTCGCCGGTTCGACCGCCGCCGGCGAGCGGGCGGTCCGTGCGCCGGGGGCCGCGGTACTCAGAACGCCGATCTCCGACACTCCGGTCGACGACCTGGGATGGATCGGCGAACCGATGACGCCGTTGCCGAGCGAAGCCCCCGAGGATGTGCCCTCGCACCATGGCGACGACTGCATGCCGCCCGCGCATAGCGCCGACGTCAGGATCTGCACGTATGGCGATCGCCGTGCCGATCGCACGATCGCGATGATCGGCGACTCCAAGATCATGCAGTGGCAGCCGGCGATAGAACGCATTGCCGAGCAACGCCACTACAAACTCATCCTGATCACAAAGAACTCCTGCGCTTTCGCGGATGCTCCGGCCTCCCTCGATGGCAGGACGGCGTACCCGGCCTGCGACCGGTGGAGGGGCCCGGCGTTTGCTGCGATCAAGAGGCACAAGCCCGAGGTGGTGTTCACCGGTCAAGGGGCAACCGGCGCATTCCCGTTGAACGCGTCCAGTCAGCGACGACTGACCGACGGACTGGCACACATGTACGCGAGACTTCGGACGGCCGGCTTCACCACCGTCATCCTCGGAGACAACCGCTCGCCAGAACGGAGTCTGTCACTGTGTCTTCAGATGAAGACCGGTCATCCGCCAGAGTGGTGCACCTTCACGAGGCAGGAAGCGGCATCGGCGAGTAGCTTCCCGTTGCAGTCAGTGGCCGTCGCGGAGTCCGGTGGTACTCGGGTCAACGCCGACGGTGAACTGGCCCCGGGCAAGGACAAGGACTTGGTCCTCGTCGACATGATGGATGCCTTCTGCCCGCCGCAGCTTGAGCGGTGCCCACCGGTGATCGGCAACGTGCTGATCTATCGCCAGGGGAGGCACATCACGGCCACCTACATCGGCACGCTCACCAAGCGACTGGACCACGCTCTGGACGAAGCGGGCATCTTCGACTGAGCCCAGACGGCGGACCATCCAGCGCTCGACCATCCGCCGGCCTTCGCACTCATGGCGAAGCCGCGCCGAAACCGCTGACCAGCGTGGCAGTTGCCCGCCGCCATCGTTCACTGAACTCATCGCGAGATCATGGTTCGAGCGTGCCGGGTTGCATCTTCGAAGGAACGAGTTCAGATGAACTATCGTCGTCAGTCATGAGCGTGACCGTTCACCGGCCGCTTGGCCCGGCGAAATCACGTCATCAGCCGCGCGGAAGGCCGCTGCCAGACGGATCCGTTGGCCGGGGCCGTGATTTCCGGGCGGATATCGAGGGTTTGCGCGCGGTTGCCGTGTTGTCGGTGATGGTCTACCACGTCGCGCCGGGGCTGATGCCCGGTGGATTTGTGGGCGTCGACATCTTCTTCGTCATCTCGGGCTTCCTCATCACGTCGCACCTGGCCAGCGAGCACGTGCGGACGGGCAGGATCTCGCTGCCCGGGTTCTACGCGCGCCGTGCACTGCGCCTGATCCCGGCCGCGACGGTGACGCTCGTCGGCACGGCCGTGGCGGTCGCCTTGTTCGTGCCGCGGGCGTTCTGGTCGCAGTTCGGCGGCGACCTGATCGCGGCGGCGTTCTACGGCGTCAACTGGACGTTGGCGGCTCAGTCGGTGGATTACCTGGCCGAGGACAACGCCGTCTCACCGGTCCAGCACTTCTGGTCCTTGGCGGTGGAGGAGCAGTACTACCTGATCTGGCCGGTGTTGATGCTCGCAGCAGCTTTGCTCGCCGGGTTGTTCAAGCAGACGAAGCGGCGGGGATTCGCTGCGATGGGTGTTCTGGTGATCGCCGCTTCCGCTGGTTGGGCGATGTTCGAGTTCCAGCAGCAGAACCCGGCCGCGTACTTCGTGACCACGACGCGGTTGTGGGAGCTCGCGGTCGGCTCGGTGGTGGCGATCATCTATCCGCGCCTGCTCCGCGCAACCTCCGGCAACGCGGTGACGACGTTCGTCGGCCTCGTCGCGATCGTGGCGTCGATGTGGGTGATCCAGGAGACGCTGCAGTGGCCCAGTCCGTGGGCGATCCTGCCCATCGCCGGCGCGGCCCTGGTGCTCGGCGGAGGCGGGACGTCGACGACGTGGACAGAGCGCGTGCTGGGCATCGCGCCGCTCGTGTGGATCGGCGGGCTGTCCTATTCGCTGTACCTGTGGCATTGGCCCGTGGTCGTGGTGGCTGAGCAGGTCGTCGGCAAGACCGGTGTCGTGCAGGCAGTTGCCGTCCTCGTCACGTCGTTCGTGTTGGCGTGGCTGACCCGGGTGATGGTGGAGAACCCGCTCCGCTTCCATCCGTGGCTTCGCGCCCGAGCCCGTAACGGCATTCTCGTCGGCGCCGTGGGTGCGCTGCTTTCCGCCGCGGCCGGCGGGGTTCTGATGCTGGCCGGATCGGCCAACTCGGCCGAACGAGCCGTCCGTGCCCCGGGAGCCGCTGTGCTCAGAACGCCGGTCTCCGACACTCCGGTGGACGAGCTGCGATGGATCGGTCAACCGATGACGCCGTTGCCAGGCGACGCCCTCGATGACGTACCCGAACTCTATGCGGACGATTGCCAGCCACCGGTGTACAGATCTGAGGTCAGGATCTGCACCTACGGTGATCGCCATGCCGATCGCACCATCGCGATGATCGGTGACTCCAAGATCATGCAGTGGCAGCCGGCGATCGAACGTCTTGCCGAGCAACGCCACTACAAGCTCATCTTGATGACGAAGAATGCCTGCGCTTTCGCGGACGCTCCTGCTGTCTTGAATAGAGCGACGGCGTATCCGGCTTGCGACCAATGGCGGGAGCCGGCATTCGCCGCGCTTGAGAAGTACAAGCCAGAAGTGGTGTTCACCGGTCAGGGGGCAACAACCGCATTTCCTCTGAATTCGTCCAGCCAGGAACGACTGACCGACGGACTCGCTCGCATGTATGACAAGCTCCGCGTTGCCGGATTCCCAACGGTCATCATCGGTGACAACCCGTCGCCGGAGGAGTCGATACCGCAGTGCCTCCAAGTGCACACGAAGGATCCGTCACGGTGCGCCTTCACGCCGGAGCAGGGGCCGGCCGGAAGCTCGCCGTTGCAGTTGGCCGCCATCGCGCGGCTCGGCGGGACGCGAGTCAACTCCGATGGCCAAGTCTCCCCGGGGAAGGACACCGACCTGATCTACGTCGACATGACGGACGCGATCTGCCCGCGGCAGCTTGAGCGGTGCCCGCCGGTGATCGGCAACGTGCTGGTCTATCGCCAGGGGACGCACATCACGGCCACCTACGTCAGCACGCTTACGAAGCGACTCGCGCACGCCCTCGACGAAGCCGGCGTCTTCGACTGAGCTCCGCGCGCGCACCATCGGCGCCGGGAAGTTGGGTCGTGGCCGCGCTGCGCGCGTACGACACGACGATCGCCACGCAGGCGATGAGCCAGAGCAGCGGTGCCAGGATGCCCGACGTTGGCATGAGCACTCCGCCCATCGGCCCTGCCCCGTAGGCGGAGGGAAGGGGAATGGGCACATGCCCAAGGCTCACTGCCGCCGCTGCGGTGATCAGGAGGAAGACAGCTCGGCGCCGGCCACCGAGAGCATCCGGTCGATCGAAGATGCCTCGTCCAGGCGCGCCATCGGGGTCACGAACCACCAGCGCGACGACGGGTATCGCGAACACAAGGTAGTAGCGATAGGTGACATCGGGAAACAGCGACACCGCGCAGAGCAGCACCACCCCCGCCAGCACCGGGGGGATCCGTCGCCCCAAGACGAGGATGCTGAGAGCCACGGCAATCAACACCGCGAAACCGACGAGGGTCCACGGTCCGTCGGCACCCAGACGGCCGTCGACGGTTCCCGTCGCGAAGTACTCGGGGATGGCGAGCAGCCCCCGGCGGAAGGAAACGTTCATCTGTTGGCCTTCGATGATGCCGTCGACTCGGACGCCGTGCCCGAGGGCGTTGGTCACCGATTCGAGGATCGTCGCGGGGAACTGTTGGGGCCAAAACCCATAGGCAGCGACATTCAGCAAGCCTGCCCCTGTCACGGCGCCGATTCCCGCTCGCCAGCGTCGAGCGGCGAAGAGGACGAGAGCCAGAAGGACGAATTGCGGTTTCAGCAGAGCAGCCAAGATCACGGCAATGGCGACGACCGTCCACCGTTGGCGACACAGGGCCACCAAGAACACGAGCCCGATCGGGACGAAGAACCCAATCGCGTTGCCGCGATCGATCGCTGCCCACCCGGGAACGGCGGCGACACCGCACGCCACGAAGACAACAACGCGTTCCAGACCGCGCGCACCTCGAGCCGCCCAGAATGCGGGATAGAGCACGGCCACGGCCATCGCCAGGAGAT
>DATFFJ010000299.1:0-5207 GCA_035250065.1 Aeromicrobium sp.
AGTACGACCCCACGAGCGCGAACAGCCCGATGGTGAGTTGAGCCAGCGGGTTCGCGGCCGTGATCCACGCCCTCATGAGCTGACCCCTTGGACGAGCGACGTGACCGCGTCGGCCGGGAGTGCTTCGTCGTGTGTCGCGACGACGACGGCGGCGCCGGCGGACGCGGCACTGGTGAACCAGCCGACAATCGCAGCCCACGAGTCGGGATCCTGGCCAACGGTCGGTTCGTCGAGCAGGATCACGCCCGGCCGGTGGACGAGCCCGGCCAGGATGGCCAGCCGTCTCTTCTCGCCACCGGACAGCCGAAACGGGTGGACGTCGGCGTGCCCGGACAAACCGAAGGCGGCGAGCCCGGCGTCGAGATCGATGTGGCTCCCGAGCCGACGTGCGGTGAGTTCAACCTCAGCGCGCACCGTGTGGGTCAGGAACATGTGCTCGGGATTCTGCGGCACCCAGCCGACCTGCGCCGCCAGCTCGCGCGAACTCATGCGGGCGCGGTCCGGTGTGATCCGCCCGCCGTGGATCCGCTGCAGCCCACCCAAGGCCGCGAGCGCCGTCGACTTGCCCGAGCCGGACGGCCCGACGAGCGCCGAGACCTGGCCCGGATCGAACCGTCCGCCGAAGCTGCGCAGGGCTGGGGTGCGATGGGCGCCGCGCAGTGTGCGCGAAATCAACGTGACCTCGACATCCTCGGCGATCAGAGGCAAGGGTGAGGCATCCGGCGTCACCAGTGCGCTGAGGACGTCGAGCGGGTCCGGTACCGGTGCCCCTGGCATCCAGACCCCATGCGGTGCTGGTCTGGAAAGGAAGTCCTCCACCGGGGAGTCCGACTCGATCGTGCCGTCGCGGCCCATGACGATCACCCGATCGACGTGCTCCAGCCATGGCTCGAAACGATGCTCGACGACGATCATCGTCCGGTTCACCGCGGCCGCCAGAATGGCGTCCCGGGCCGTGGCCGCCGAGCGAGCGTCGAGCATCGACGTGGGCTCGTCCAGCATCAGAACATCCGGTCGCATGGCCAGAACGCCAGCCAGGACCAACCGCTGCAGCTCGCCGCCCGACAGCGCCGACACCAGATGGTGTCGCCCATAAGGCAGGTCGACCGCGGACAACGCGGAGTCGACCTCGGGCCAGATGCGCTCCCGCAGATGCCCTTCGTTCTCCAGCCCGAAGGCCACGTCCCGGCCGGTGTACTCGGCCACGATGGCGTCCGCCGGATTCTGCAGGACCAGTCCGAGCCGACCTCCGACACGGACGTCACCGGTCAGGTCGCCGGCAATGGTCGTGCCCAAAGCCCCGGCGAGTGCGTACAGCAGTGTCGACTTGCCGGCTCCGGACGGCCCGACGACGAGCAGTCGTTCGCCCGGTTGGATCGCCACGGCGACGTCGTTGAGCGTCGGCGTCCGGCGCCCCATGGGTCGCCACGTCAGCCCCTCGACCCGGATGGCTCCGGGTTCGAGGGTGACGGCTGGCGCGGCCATCGGGATGGACAGGGTCAGACCTCGCCGGCGGCTTCGCGTCCGGCCGGGAAGGCGTCCAGCACGCCGGCGCGACCGAGGGCACGCATCAGGAGCCAACTCCCGATGCCGGCGACCACGGCGCCGGAAAGCGCGAAGAAGCCGAGGTACGCGAGCTTGTGGTCGAAGCCCCAGTCCGGGTAGTAGGAGTACCACTCGTAGACCGACTCAAACGCGCCGGCAAGGGCGCCGGCCAGGCAGGCAACGCCCAGCGTCCACCGTCGGTAGGCGAAGAGCAGGAAGGCGAGTTCAGCTCCAAGTCCCTGAATCAAGCCGGACGCCAGGACCGTCCAGCCCCACTGCGTGCCGCCGAGCACGAGCGTCGAGACGGCAGCGGCGACGAACTCGGTGGCCAGTGCCGCGCCGGGCTTTCGCAGGATCAGGCCGCCCAGGACCCCCGCGATCAGCCATGGGCTGGCTGTCAGGCCTTTCAACGGCGGGTAGATGAGCCCGAGCGCCTCGCTCGGCCCCTCGTAGACCTTGCCCCAGCCCCAGTAGATGACGCCGAAGGCGACGCCCAGTGTCGCAATCGTGACCAGGTCGATGGTTCGGTAGGACTTGGTTGGTGCAGGAGCAGATGTCATCGTGACTCCCTTCGCCGGTATTAGCCGGATCAGGTTCGAGGGTCTGCGGCGGTTCCGCACTCTCAGCGCCTCTGCACGGTCGTCCTTGCGGACGACCCAAGCGCTCCCCTGTCGTGTGTTGCCAGCCTAGCGGTCGCTTACCCCGGCAGAATGGCTCTCATGCCCTCGGTGCGCACTCCCGATCCCAATCCCGGCTGGCTCTCAGAGTTCGCGCTGGACGAGACCCGCGCCCGGGTGCCGATCCTCTACGTCGAAGCGGTGCCGGTGCGGGTCGATTCGCTGGGCCGGATCGAGCACGTCGGCTTGCTGTTGCGGGGCTCGGCATCGGGCGAACTCACCCGCTCCCTGGTCTCCGGGCGTGTCCTGCACGGCGAGTCGGTGCGCGAGGCGCTGCTCCGCAACCTGGAGAAGGACCTCGGATCCTCCGCCTTTCCGCGCCTTCCGGTCTCGACCATCCCGTTCGCCGTCGCCGAGTACTTCCCGCTGCCCGGGGTCGCGCCGTTGCACGATCCTCGCCAGCACGCCGTCTCCTTGGTCTACGTCGTACCGGTCACCGGCGAATGTGCACCCCGTCAGGACGCGCTGGAACTGACCTGGCTCACCCCCATGGAAGCTCTCGCTCCCGAGGTCATCGACGATCTTGAAGGCGGACGCGGCAGCCTGCTGCGCCAAGCGCTGGCCCATGTCGGCGCGCTCGACGCTTGAGCACTAGGCCGGCTGGGCGAGCAGGATGATGTTGCTCTGGTAGACCTTGCCGTCCCAGTCCGTACACGTGACGAGCACGAGTCGGCGAGGGTGGTAGTCCTGGTCGAACAGGTCCTCGGCGTTGTCGGCCACCTGCTGCCGGGAATACACGAAGACCTTCTCGACGAGGTAGCTGGCCACCTTGCCGGACTTGCCGTCGCCCGCCTTTTTGCTGCCGACAATCTGGACCGTGGCGCCGCGCCTGGCGTCACCCAGGTTGTCCATGGCGCCGTCGCCCTGGCGTAGCGAGTGACCGGTCAGGAGCGACTGGCCCGTCGTGGCCCCTGGCTGTGCGCTGCGCTTCCACCAACCGACCTTCGACCCGTCGGCCGGCGGCGTGAGGACTCGGTTTCGACCGAGCTCGATCGGGACGACCTCAGCGTCGATACCCAGCGAGGGGACCTTCACCCGGACTGGCGTGCCCACCGAGCCCAGTGTTGGGCCGACCGTGGACGTCACGACGCGCGGGATGGGGGGCATCCACACCGCGGCCAGACCCAGCCCGAATGCCATGGCGATGGCCAGCGGAGCTGCCACCCAGGGCATGATCCGCCTGCGCAACGTCCGCCAGGCTCGCCCAGCGCTCGCCGATCCAGCAGAGGGTTCAGCCTGAACCTGTACCGGTGAAGGTACGGGTTCAGGCTGAGCCTTTACCGCCGGTGACGGCCTTGGCGGACGGGGACCCGTCCGCCGCGGCGTCGTCACTGATCCAGAAGCAGACGCTGCCGAGCGGCGCTACCAACGAGCGTCGAAGCAGCCAGGAGGCCGGTGATCGCGAGGGCGCCAAGGTTGCCGCCATCGTTGAGACCGGAGTCGACCACCCGCGGCTCGTCGTCGTCGCCGTCGCCGTCGTCACCGTCGCCGTCGTCACCGTCGCCGTCGTCACCGTCGTCGCCGTCGTCACCGTCGTCGCCGTCGGTCGGCGTCGGGGTCGGGGTGGCACTGTCACCGGCGTTGGGCCCACATGCGGTCCGGGCCAGCTGGAGCGTCTGCCGACCCTGTTCGCCGGCAGCATCGAACAAGATGACTTCAAGCGCGATGACTTCGACCGAACCGGTGGAGTTGGTGCCGGTGGCGCCGTCAACCTCAGACGGGTCAGGCGTCTGCTTGTTGACCGTTCCTTCGATCAGTGGCTGCAGGGCATCGGCCAACTGCGTCAGCAGCGTCGGCTCGAGCTGGTCGAGGAGCGGGTCGACAAGCTGATCCTGGACACTGCTGAACAGCAAGGCCAGCGCACCGAGCTCGCCGTTGATGGACGTGAGCATCGAGTCAGCCAGGGTTTCGAGGATGGCATCCACGAGATCCTGCGGAGCGCCGATCAGCAGGTTGGTGTTCGGCGGCGTGTCGGCACCGTTCGGGCCGGTGAGTGGAACCACGACACCGTTGTCGCCGATGACGCCCTCGCCGACGACGAGGTTGGCGTCAGCGACGGTGCTCGCGGCGCGGGCCCGAAGCGGGCTACCCGTGGCCTGGCACTGCGACTCAACCTCGCCGGTCACCAACGAGACCGGAAGCGCACCATTGACGCCGTCGAGGGCTGCCTGAAGACCGTCGGAGATCGGCGCCAAGACCTGCGCGAGCTGCTCCTGTGTCAGGAGGCCGCCCAGACCTTGGAGAACGGGGTCGAGGAGCGTGTCCGTCTCGGACTCGGCCAGACCATCGAAGATGTCGGTCAGGCTGACCTCGCCAAGCCCGTCGAGGTGGATCGGATCGGTGGCAGCGTAGCCGCGCGAGTACGCGGTGCCCTGGAGGATCGGATTGATGTTGGGATCCTGGGCCCACGGGGTGCCCTGCAAGCTGGCCGGGTTCGTTGCCGAACCTTGGACCCCCTGCTCGAAGGTTCCGCCAGGCTCGCCGGTCACCAGGCCCTGGCCGCAGTGGTCCGGGCCGGTGCCCGGGTACGCGACCGGAGTTGTCGTCTTGCAGTCACCGGTGTCGAGGTCCAGGATCTGCTGGATCGGACCAGTCGAGTTGATGCCTTGCGCCTCGGCGATGGTGGTCGGCGCGGCGACAGACGCTCCGCTGCCGATGCCTATGAGCGTGCCTGTCACGGCGACGGCGAATACTGCCCGCCAGCCGTTCTTGGTGTGGAGCCCGAGCATGCTGTTCCTCCGAACTAAAAAATCAAACGCCCCGAAGTGCGCCACCTTGCTGGCGACGCCCGCACATCGTACTGAAAGGATTCCGGGCTGTGTACCCGGATCCCTCAAATGCCTGCAAACGGCACAAGCACATGTCAGGCAGACTCTCATGAATCGCCAATTTTCACACCTGTTCCACTGAAATTCCTTGTTAAATCCGCCTACATGAGGACGCCGTGAAACACAACCGTTGGGTGCTCCTGGCCGCAGTCGTCAC
>DATFFJ010000300.1:0-4091 GCA_035250065.1 Aeromicrobium sp.
GTTTCACCAACGTCGCCGAATGGTGGACCGAACCGATCGTGTTCCAGAAGGTCGTGCTCTACACCATGCTGTTCGAGGTCATCGGCCTCGGCTGCGGGTTCGGGCCGCTCAACAACAGATTCAGGCCCCCCATGGGCTCGATCCTGTACTGGGTTCGCCCGGAGACCATCCGCCTCCCTCCCTGGCCACGCCAGATCCCGCTGACGCGAGGCGATACCCGCACCCCCGTCGATGTACTGCTCTACGTGTTGCTGCTGGCGGCCCTCACGGTCGCCATCCTGTCCGATGGCACCGGCGCCGACCCGGCTGCGGGAGCGTCCGCAGGCTTGCTGCCGATGTGGCAGATCTGGACCATCCTCGGCCTCTTGGCCGCGCTGGGACTCCGCGACAAGGTGATCTTCCTGGCTGCCCGGGGCGAGGTGTACGGATCCTTGACCGTCGCGTTCCTGTTCGCAGGTGTCGCCACGGTCGACATGATTCTGGCCGCCAAGCTGGTCTTCCTCGTGATCTGGGTCGGCGCCGCGACGTCCAAGCTCACCCGGCACTTCCCGTTCGTCATCTCCACGATGATGAGCAACAACCCGGTCTTGCGTCCGCGCTGGATCAAGCGGCGATTCTTCAAGAGGTTCCCCGACGATCTTCGACCCGGCTGGCCGTCACTCCTGGTGGCTCACGTGTCGACGGCGATCGAGGGCTTGGTGCCGCTCGTGATGTTCTTCGCGCACGGCACTCAGGCCGCGCTCATCGCGGCCGTCGTGATGCTCTGCTTCCATTTCGGGATCCTGTCGTCCATCCCGATGGGCGTCCCGCTGGAGTGGAACGTCTTCATGATGTTCGGCGTGGTGGCGCTCTTCATCGGGCACGACGACGTCGGGTTCGAAGACATGACGTCGCCCTGGCCGCTGCTGCTCGTGGCCGTCCTCGTCGGCACGGTGATTCTCGGCAATCTCTTTCCCCGCAAGGTGTCGTTCCTGCCGGGCATGCGCTACTACGCCGGCAACTGGGACACCGGCTTGTGGTGCATGAAGCCGTCTGCTGCCGCGAAGATCGAGAAGAACGTGGTGTCCATTGCGAGCATGCCCCAGGCGCAGATGCAGAAGTTCTTCGGCAGTCCCCAGATCGCCGAGATGTACATGTACATGGGCTACGCGTTCCGCGGTTTCAACAGCCACGGCCGGGCCATGTTCGCGCTCGCACACCGAGCGATGGCAGACGGGGACGAGAGCGACTACGTCCTGACCGATGGTGAGCGGATCTGCAGCACTGCCGTGGGATGGAACTTCGGCGACGGTCACATGCACAACGAGCAGCTCATCGACGCCCTGCAGCGCCGGTGTCAGTTCGAGCCGGGCGAGGTCCGCATCGTGCTCATCGACGCGCAGCCGATTCACCGGCAGCGCCAGGAGTACCGGCTTGTCGATGCGGCCACCGGCGAGTTCGAGCGTGGCTACGTGCGCGTCGCCGACCTGGTGAATCGGCAGCCCTGGGACGACACGGCGCCGGTGTATGCGGAGGGCTGAATGCAGACTCTCGTCCTCGGACTGATCGTCGTCTACGCGATCTTCTTCGTGCTGATCCTCGTGATCGCGAGGCGGCGCTCGTCATGATCGTCGGTCACTACGCCGCGGCCCTCATCCCGTACAGCCGGCTGGAGGGTCGGCCGTTGTGGCTGCTTCTGGTGTGCGCGAACGTTCCCGAGTTTCTCTGGTTGGGTCTCGCGCTCGCCGGCGTCGAGCCGACGCATCCAGCCTCGCTGCTCGACGCAACCTTTCCGAACATCGACGTCCGCATGACCTACAGCCACAATCTCATTCCCGGAGTGATCCAGGGCGCGATCGTGTTCGCGCTGGTCCAAGCGATCTGGCGTGACCGAGTGCTCTCCGTGTGGTGCGGCGCCCTGACCGTGGTGCACGTGCTGTGTGACCTGCTCGTCGGCTTCAAGCACGAGTTGCTCGGACCGGGCAGCCCTCAGGTCTCGCTGGACACGTATGGAAACGCCCCTGTCTTCGCCATTGCCCTCGAACTTGCCTTCGCGCTCGGCTGCGTCTACGCCTATCTCACGAGCGAGCGGAGACGTGGCCGGCCCGTGTCGCGCGGAAGAAGTGTGGCTCTCTACGCGGTCTTCACGGTCGGCATCCTCATGTGGCTCCCCGCGACGGCGATGTCGCTGCGGGAGACGCTCGCGCTTCTCACCTGAACCACCGAAACGCCCACATCCCGCGGTAGACAGCGCGTACCTTCACTTGCATGGTGGGTGTCTGGAGTGAGCACGCGCAGACCTTCCTGGTCGTGTTCGGCATCGCTGCGGGCGTTGTCTTCGCCCTGCCGATCTTCCTGACGCCGCTCACCTGGGCGCGCGGCTTCCGATGGAACCTGCCTGACGACACCGATCTGGCGATCTACTTCGGGCGCTGTCTTGGTGTGCTGGCCGTCGTCTTGGCCGGATTCTCCGTATACGCCGGAATGACCGGTCAGGGTGTGGAACAGATCTTTCAGATCATGATCCCGGTCTTCGTGGGGATGACGCTCGTCCACATCGTCGGCGCGATCCAGCGAATTCAGCCGATGACCGAGACGATCGAGATCGCGTTTTGGGCCAGCCTCATCGCGCTCGGCCTGGCCTTCTTCCCGGCGTAAATCGTGGTCGCGACGACGCGTTGAGATGGTCGTCGGGCTAGGCTCCTGCCAGGTCGAGGGCTCCCAGGCTCGGGACGGCGCGCTCATGCGACCACAGGATGCGGGTAAATCCCAGAAGTTCCCATTCCGGTTGATGAGGAGAGCGCACATGAGCAGTAATCAGGACGCCTGGCGCCGCCTCGCGGCGGCGGTCGCCGTGATGGCCGCGTTCTTCGTGTTCGGGGCGAGCGGCGCACAGGCGGCGACGCCGGTGAGTGCCAGCCTCGGGTCGCTGGCCGCCCAGGAGGACGAAGAGCCCTCCGACGAGGAGTCGCCCAGCGACGAGGAAGATTCCGAGGATTCGGAGGACTCCGATGACGAGGACTCCGATGACGAGGACAGCGATTCGGACGAGGAGTCCGATGAGCCGACCGATGAGCCCACCTTCACGGATCCACCCACCACCGAGATGCCGACTGAGGACGTCACGGAATTGCCGACCGAAGACGCCGGTGCGACGTCCGGCGGCAGTGCTTCTCCGCTCGGATGGGTGCTGCTGGCCGGGGGTGTCATAAGCGCCCTGGCAGCCGTCTTGGTCTATCGCCGCAATCGGCACATCATGTGACGCCCGCTGGGTATGCGCCCAGCATGACCGACTCGGATCAGCTCCAACCAAACGAAACCCTCGTCGACCGGGGTATCGACGACATTCTGGATGAGGGCATCTCGCCCCCGGAAAAGTTGCAGGGTTCGCGGGCCAAGGGCACGACGGCCGCGGAGCAGCGCGAGGGCGAAACCATCGAGGAACGGCTCCGTCAGGAAGAGCTTGACGTGGATCTCGAGCCGATGGGCGACGACGACGAGTTCTCTGACCCCGCTGACCGGTTTGCCGGCGGCGAGCGCGCTGGTCGGCTGGTCGCACCGGACGAAGGACGGTATGAAGACGTCGATCCTGAAGCCGTTGCGGACGACGTCGGTATCGACGGCGGCGCGGCCAGCGCCGAGGAAGCGGCGATGTACGAGCAGGACTAGCGCTCAGGCCAAGTCGCGGGCGAGCGCGAGCCCGGCAGCCCGACCGGAGAAGATGCAGCCGCCGAGGAACGTGCCTTCGAGTGCGTTGTAGCCGTGCACGCCGCCGCCACCGAAGCCGGCTGCCTCACCGGCCGCATACAGGCCGGGGAACGGCTGGCCGTCCGGACGCATGACTTGGCTGTCCAGGTTGGTCTCCAGCCCACCCAGCGTCTTGCGGGACAGGATGTTGAGCCGGACGGCGATCAGCGGTCCATGCGCCGGGTCCAAGATCCGATGCGGCTTGGCCACTCGTATGAGCCGATCGGTGCGTGACTTCCTGGCGTTGTTGATCGCCATGAGCTGGACGTCCTTACTGAACGGGTTGTCCAACTCGCGGTCGCGAGCCACGATCTGGCGTTCGAGGTCGGCCGGGTCCAGCGACGGTCCGCGGGCGATCCTGTTCA
>DATFFJ010000301.1:0-4195 GCA_035250065.1 Aeromicrobium sp.
TGAGCATCGAGGTCGGTGGCCCGGCCGTCGGAGAATGAATCAGGGCTGGCATTGACCACTCCCATGACGAGGGTGCCCTCGACGGCGAGCGAGGTCCCCTTGACGCGCAGCACCGGAGCATCGGACACGCTCAGACCATCGCACATCGGTCCAACGTCACGTGCCAGACCACCGCGGTTCGCGCTTCTCCGCGAAAGCCATCGGTCCCTCGAGCGCATCGTTGCTGGTGAACACGACTCCGATCGCCTCGTCGTTCGCTCCCCAAGGATCCTCATTTGACCAGTCGGTGTTCCAGTCCGAGGCCCCCGGCCACGTGCGGTGGACCATCTTCTTGGACACCTGGACGGCCAGCGGAGCGTTGGCCGCGATCCTGTTCGCCAGCTCCAGCGCAACGTCCAGCTCGCTGCCGGCAGGAACAACCCGGTTGACGAGGCCCCAGGCAGCGGCGGTGTCGGCGTCAATTCCCTCCCCGGTCAGCACCAGTTCCAGGGCGCGTTTCATCGGGATCTGACGCTGCAGCCGGATGACTCCGCCGGCGGCGGCGAGGAGACCGCGCTTCACCTCCGGAAGCCCGAACATCGCACTGTCGGCCGCGACCACCAGGTCGCACGCCAGCGCGATCTCGGTTCCGCCGCCCATCGCAAAGCCGTTCACGGCGGCGATGACCGGTTTGTCGATCCAGTGCTGGATCAGCCCGGCGAAGCCCCACTCCGGATGACCCTCGGCAGAGATGGACCGGCCCTGGGCGAGCTCCTTGAGGTCGGCGCCGGCGCAGAAGGCGCGGCCGGTGCCGGTGACCACGATCGCGCGGACCTCCGGATCTGCGACGGCCGCTTCCAACGCCTCGCCGACCGCGGTGGACAGCGCGGCGTTGACCGCGTTCATCGCGTCAGGACGGTTGAGGGTGATGATCGCGACCCGGTCGCGCACGTCATACAGGGCAGCAGCTTCGGCTTCGGTTTCGGTCATGGGCTCAACGTAGCCGCGTTTCCGCCGCCAGAGTCGCGGGTAATCCTCCGCCACGACGAGGGGGCGGAGGAACGTGTCGGCAATTGTCTCTGGCGCGGCTGCTGCGGCACTTACCGCTGGGCTGGCCGCTGGTCTTGCATTTGAGTCCGCGCAGGTTCAACCGCACGTCCTTCAAGTCCAGCACCAAGGACCGCCCGGTCCTGCTCTGATCGAGAAGTTCGAGGCGTCGGCCGCCGGGCCTGTCGTCGCAGCCCATGCCGTGGCTGAGGCGGTCCCGGACATCTCCGACGTCGGAGGCACCCCCATCTCGGACATATGCCCGGGCGAGGAGCCGGCGCCGATGGCTCTGGATGCTGTGCTCTGCACGCTCGGCAGTCAAGTCGAGTCGCTGCTCGAAACCCTGCTGGCCGGGATCCAACCGGCTGAACCCCGCTGACGCCTCTCGGAGCGTTTCGACCCATGTTGGGCGGGTAACCCAAGGTCACACCCGAGATACAACGACGGAGCAAACGACCATGAACAGCGAAGGCATCAAGAACACGGCCGAGGAACTCAAGGGCAAGGCCAAGGAGACCCTCGGAGACCTGACGGACAACGAGAGCCTTGAGGCCGAAGGCGCGGTTGAAGAGGCTCACGCGAAGGCTAAGCAGGACGTCGACGATGCCGCGGATGACCTTCGCGAGGCGGCCGAAACCGAAGCAAGGTTCGACACCCTCGACGACAAGTGACCGTCGTCCGGCCGCCGCTCAGGCCGGATCCTTGCCGCGCGGGACGACGCTGCCCGCGCCCCTCTCGATTGCGGCGCCGATGTCGATGACCCGCGCTGCCGCAATGGCTGGCTTCTCGAGCTCGCGGCCGACGTATTTGGCGATGAACCGCCGGAGCTCACCGTCGACATTCGCGACGTACTGAGTGAAGGTGGCCCGCAGGCTCTTGGCCTTGAGCGCAACATGGACGTCGTCTTTCGTCGGTGGCTCGATGTCGATGACGATCGCCAAGTCCTCGCGCGCCCGGGCGACGAGCCGGAGCGGGACTTCGACGTCGGCATCGAAATGGTGGGCGTCGACGCCAAGGTCGAGTTTGAACTGAAGCGTCACCGGCAACCGCACGTCGATCTGGACAGGATCGAGGGACGTTCTGCGACCGCTCGCCGTACCGATGTGGCCAATCGCCGTCACTTTGGCCACGCGGCCGGGCCCCACACCGAGCGGGCCAAACTCGATCTTCTGTCCGGCCATCGCATTGACGCCGGCAAGCACCCGCTCCTCGGTCACGGCGGCCTCGAAGAACCGGGCACCCCACTCGTCGTAGCCGATCAGGTCGTCGCTCACGCCCCGCACGCTATCGGCTCAAGCCCCTAGTGTGACCACATGAACGACGTCGAGCGGCTGGAGCACTACATCGACATATGGCGTCAGATCGTGGCGGAGAACGTCGCGTTGCTCCGTACGCTCGACGCCGACGACTGGGACAAGCCGACCGACCTGCCCGGCTGGAATGTGCGGTACATCGCCGCCCACCTGGCGCATCTCGAGTCGGAGCTCGCTGGGAATCCGCAGCGGCAGGTCGAGGTGCCCGCGGCGCCGCACATCAAGAGCCCGATGAGCGTCTTCACCGAGTCCGGGCCGCTGGCGCGCGCCGACTGGACCACGGCGGAGATCATCGACGAGATCGAGAGCGCGGCAGCGAAGCGTGCCGAAGCGCTGCGCGCGATGATGCCGCTGGACCCGACCGCCCCGGGCGACGGATTCGCCGCGGTTGTCGGCTGGGACTGGGCGACGCTGCTGTCCAATCGGGTCATCGATGTGTGGATGCATCAGCAGGACATCCGGCGCGCGGTCGACCGACCCGGCGGGCTCGCCGGCGAAGGCGGGGCTCACGCGCTGACCGTTTTCTCCCGCAGCCTCCCGTACGTCCTTGGAAAGCGGGTCGCTCCGCCACCTGGTACCACCGTCGTCCTCGACATCACCGGCGAACACCCGGCGACGCTCGCGGCTGCCATGGGCGAGGACGGGCGCGCAGCGCGGCTCGCCAGCATTCCAGCGGACCCGACCGTTCACCTCAGTCTCGATTTCGAGACCTTCATCGTGCTCTGCGGCGGCCGGCGGACGCCCGACCAGGTCACCGCCAGGATCACCGGCGACCACGAGCTCGGCGCGGCAGTGCTGACGAACCTGGCCGTCACGCTCTGAAGCGGCAGCCGAACGGAACGAAGCGTCAGGCCGAGAGCGACTCGGACGGCCCGAATCTTGTCTCGGTCAAGCGAGCATCGAAGTCGATCGAATGCACGATGCGAGCAACCGACTCAGCCTGGAATGCGTCGTCGCACTCGGTGATGACGAAGAAGTCCGGACCACTCAGTGCGGCCTCCACTTCCAAGTCCTGGACGCCGCGCAACAGGCCGACAATCAGCTCTTGCGCGCGCGCATCCGACACTTCAAAGACCTGAATAAGTCGAGGTGTCATCGTCAAATTCCTAAGGAGTCAGGTCCCGGGCGGCCGGCTGCGTGACCGGTGGGCTGACTCGAAGCATGGCACACGCTGGCCCGCATTGACTAGGTCTCGACTAGTTCTTGACGACTATGTCGCCAGATCCTGGCCGCGGTCGCTCCCGTGCACGAAGACGATGACCCATCGCGCCTTTCCCGCGTCCTAGGCTTCAGGGCGTGAGCGCCCTGTCGTTGGACGAGCCGCGCGGACGCTGGGCGCTGGCGGCGACCATTGCGGGTTCCGGCATGGCGCTGCTCGACATGACCATCGTCAACGTCGCACTGCCGGCGATCGACGCCGACCTGGAGGCCGGAACGGCCGGGTTGACGTGGACCGTCAACGCGTACACGCTCACGCTGGCATCGCTGATCCTGCTGGGCGGGTCGCTGGGCGACCGGTTTGGCCGCCGCCGTGTCTTTCTCGCCGGCGTGATTTGGTTCGCGGTGGCCAGCTTGCTGTGCGGCGTCGCGCCCAGCATCGGCTTCCTTGTCGGCGCCCGAGCACTCCAGGGGGTCGGCGGCGCTCTCCTCACGCCGGGCAGCCTGGCGATTCTGCAGGCGTCGTTCCGACCCCAGGACCGCAGTCGCGCCATCGGCATCTGGTCGGGCGTGGGAGCTGTCGCCGCGGTGATCGGGCCACTGCTCGGCGGGTGGCTGCTCGATGTGGGCTCGTGGCGGTGGATCTTCCTGGTCAACCTGCCGGTTGCCGGCCTGGTGCTCATGCTGTCGCGACAGAT
>DATFFJ010000302.1:0-10096 GCA_035250065.1 Aeromicrobium sp.
CCATTATCGCGCATGAATCCAATTGATCGGCACAGGGTCCAGCGAACGCACTCGAGTCCGGCCGTGCCCGGGACGCGGATCAGGCAGGACGCAGGTGACGCCCCTGGTGCCCGGCCTGCTCGGCGGCCACGAGCGCTGCGCGGGCGCGCTTCTCGGCGGCTTCGCTGATCCACAGCGCGTCGCGCACCTGCGCGAGTTCGATTTCGGCTTCACTGAGTCGCGCTTCCAGTTCGCGGGTTCGCGCCCCCAACTGGGCGTTCTCGGCGCGAGCGGCCTGGAGCTGGCGACCCAGAGCGGTGGCGAACTTGATGTGCTCCTGCGAGCGTGCGCGCGCTTGGGCGGCCATCCGGGTGGCGAGTTCCGCGCGGTCTCGAGCGGACCCCTGGCGCACTTCGAGGACGACGGAGTAGAGCAGTGCGGCGGCCGCGCTGCCGAGAATCAGGTTGAGGACGACGACGAGACCGGCGCTGATGCCCGCGACGAACGCGAGGGTTGTCAGTGTGGCCATGATGGCGATGAAACCGGCGGCGGCGATGCACCGGCCCGAACGAGTCGCCCGGTGCCGCTGGTGGGCCTGGCGCTCGGATACAGCTGAACCCATGTCATTCACGGTAGGAACCGAGACAGGTGTTTCGCCGGTGACGCGCCGGTTCACGGCGGGTCAATTCCGAACGTCTTACGCCAGAAGCCAGCGCGCCATCGCGGCGTCGACGGCGTGGAGCTGTTCGACCGGCACCCGCTCGTCAGCGCGATGGGCCAGCGCAGGATCGCCCGGACCGAAGTTGACGGCTGGGACGCCGAGCTGCGTGAACTGAGCGACGTCGGTCCAGCCGAACTTCGGCGCAACCTCGACGCCCAGCTCCGCCACGAATGCGGCGGCCGCGGGAAGTGTCAGGCCGGGGCGCGCGGCTGGCGCCGAATCGACGATGGTGACGTCGAAGCCCTTGAAGACGTCCCGAACATGGTCAGCGGCTTCCTGCTCGGAACGATCGGGTGCGAATCGGAAGTTGACCGTGACGACGGCCTCGTCGGGTATGACGTTGCCGGCCACTCCTCCGCGGACACCGACGGCGCTGAGTCCCTCGCGAAACCCAAGTCCATCGACCTCAACGTGGCGCGGCTCGTACTCGGTCAACCGCGTCAGGATCTCAACAGCCGCGTGGATCGCGTTCTCCCCCATCCAGGCGCGAGCCGAGTGGGCGCGGACGCCATGCGTCACGACCTCGGCCCGAAGCGTCCCCTGGCAACCGGCCTCGATGCGGCCGCCGGTCGGTTCCATGAGAATCGCGAAGTCGGCCGCAAGCAATTCAGGGCGCTCTCGAGCGATCCGTCCGAGCCCGTTGTGAACCTGCTCGATCTCCTCGCACTCGTAGAACACGAATGTGACGTCGCGCCGGGCGGTCGCGGCGCGCGCGGCCAGCCGAAGCCCGACCGCCAATCCACCCTTCATGTCGCACGTGCCGAGTCCCCACAGCTCGTCGCCGACCAACCGCGACGGGACGTTGTCATTGGCGGGGACGGTGTCGAGGTGACCTGCAATGACGACGCGCTCGTCGCGCCCCAGGTCGGTCCGCGCGACGAGTGTGTTGCCGTCGCGCTCGACGGTGAGGTGGCTGCAGCCATGCAAAGCCGCACTGACCGCATCGCAGATGGCCTGCTCGTCTCGGCTCTCGGAGGGGATGTCGACGAGATCGGCTGTCAGGGCGAGGACGTCACGCGAGAGGTCCAGCGACCCCACGGAGTCCGGCGCAGCCATGGATCCACTCTCCCATGGCCGACAGAGCCGCTGCGGGAAGGCCGATACCGTGTGGCCATGGAGAATGCGCAGCCAGACCGTGCACGACTCTCTGGGGCTGAACTCGCCGACGACGAACATCCCGGGGCGCATGCATGGGGCGTCGCGACGGTGACGCCGGAGGGTTCGGTACTCGATGTTTGGTATCCCCAGCCCCATCTGGGCGCGGTGCCTGAGCGCGGCCATCACGAGCCGGACGAGCTGACCGCGCTTTCCGGCGAGGACGCCATCCGGAACGTGCGCACCATTGTGATCCGCACGGTCATCGACGACCTGCGCGAACCACCCGCGAACGCCTACGACGTGTACCTGCGACTTCACCTGCTGTCACATCGCCTGGTTCGACCACATGGGCTCGACCTGACCGGCGTCTTCGGGCTCTTGAACAACGTGGTGTGGACCTCGATCGGCCCGTGCGCGGTCGCCGGCTTCGAGCGCGTTCGAGCCAGGGCCCGGGCCGCCGGCAAGGTCGTGTCCGTGACAAGCATCGACAAGTTCCCCCGCATGACCGACTACGTCGTCCCCTCCGGCGTTCGGATCGGCGACGCCGATCGCGTGCGGCTGGGAGCCCACCTGGCGGAGGGCACGACGGTGATGCACGAGGGATTCGTCAACTTCAACGCCGGCACCCTCGGGACAGCGATGATCGAAGGCCGCATCTCGGCCGGAGTCGTCGTCGGCAACGGATCGGACGTGGGCGGTGGCGCGTCGATCATGGGGACACTGTCCGGCGGTGGTGCCGAGGTCATCAGCGTCGGCGAGAACAGCCTGCTGGGAGCGAACTCCGGGATCGGGATCTCGTTGGGGAACGACTGTGTCGTCGCGGCAGGCACGTATGTGACCGCCGGCAGCAAGGTCACGCTTCCCGACGGCCGGGTCGTCAAGGCTGCCGAGCTCTCCGGTCAAGACGGCCTGCTGTTTCTGCTCAATTCCGAGACCGGCATTCTGGAAGCCCGCCCCCGCGGAGAACGCGCCGGCATCGAGTTGAACGCCGACCTCCACGCGAACTGACCTCGCATGAAATTGCGCTGGGTCCTGATCGGGGCGCTGGTCGTCGCCGCCACCTTGGTTGCCATCGTGCTGACCGATCGCCAACCAGTGCGCGGCGAGTACTGCACGGCAGATGTCGGGACGACACACGCGCAGATCGACATCGAGCAGGCCCGCTGGGTGACACTCATGTCAGCCATAGCGCAGCGCCGTGGGCTACCGCCCCGGGCGACGACGATCGCGATCGCGACCGCCTTCCAGGAGTCGAGGATCCACAACATCGACTATGGCGACCGCGACTCGGTCGGCCTGTTCCAGCAACGCCCCTCACAAGGCTGGGGCACGCGGGAGCAGCTGCTGAACCCGATGTACGCGATCAACGCGTTCTACGACGCGCTCATCAGGGTCGAGGGCTACGAGACCATGATCATCACCGATGCAGCCCAGAAGGTGCAGCTCTCCGGGTTCCCGGCTGCGTACGCACAGCACGAGGACTACGCGCGGGCCCTGGCATCGGCGCTGCGCGGGTACAGCACGGCGGCGTTCACCTGCAGCATCAACCCGACCGGCGGCGGACTCACTGGCACGGTCAGCACCGATCTCCTGTCCGCGTTCGGACGAATCCCGATCAGGACGTCGAACACCACGATCATCCTGCCCTTGTCCGGTGCCGCTCCTGACGTCGAGGCCCGCGGATGGGGCCTGGCCCATTACGCCGTCGGAAACGCCGCCCGCCTCCAGATCGCGTCGGTGAGCTTCGATGGCCAGCATTGGTCCGCCACGAACTCCCCCGACGGCTGGCTCCCGGCACCGACAGCGCGCCCGGATCGGGTGGTCATCCGCCTCCAGCCCTGACGAGCTCCGGAGCCGACCGCTAATCCATCAGGCGTGAAACGGCGGCGGCGACGCGCTCCTCATCGGCGGTGAACGCAACGCGGACGTGGCGGGCTCCCTTCGGGCCGTAGAAGTCCCCCGGCGCGACGAGGATGCCCCGCTCTGCCAGCCAGGCAACCGTGTCGCGGCAGGGCTCGTCGCGGGTCGCCCAGAGGTAGAGCGAGCCTTCGGAGTCGTCGATCCGGAGGCCAGCCCGCTCGAGCGCCTTCCGGAGTGCAGCTCGACGCTCGCGGTAGCGCGCCCGCTGGTCCTCGACGTGGGCATCGTCGGCAAGCACGGCGGCCAAGGCCACCTGGATCGGTGTCGGCACCATGAAGCCGAGATGCTTGCGGACCGCCAGGAGCTCGGCGACGACGGCAGCGTCGCCGACCACGAACGCCGCGCGATACCCGGCCAGGTTTGACCGCTTGGACATGGAATGGACGGCAAGGATGCCCTCGAGGGTGCCGCCATTGATGTCGGGGTCCAGGACGGTGGCGGGTTCGGAGTCCCAGCCGAACTCGAGGTAACACTCGTCGCTGACCAGCAGCACGCCACGCTCGCGCGTCCACGCCACGAGTTTGCGCAGGTGGTCGGCGCCGAGAATCTTGCCGTGCGGGTTGGCCGGCGAGTTGATGTAGAGCAGCGCCGGCCGCTCGGGTCCGAGCGCCACGGTCGAGTCAGCGGCGATCACCCGACAGCCGGCGTACCGGGCGCCCACTTCGTAGGTCGGATACGCAAGTTCGGGGACGACCACGAGATCGCCGGGCCCCAACCCCAGCTGCGCGGGCAGGTTGCCGATCAGCTCCTTGGAGCCGATCGTCGCGAGAACGTGCTGGGGGCCCAGTCCGGCGACGCCGAACCGGCGGCCGAGCCAATCGACGGCTGCCTGGCGCATCGGCTCCGGCCCGAGCACGGTCGGGTAGCCCGGGGAATTCGCGGCCGAAACCAGTGCCTGCTGTGCGACGGCAGGCGCGTCATCGACCGGTGTCCCGATCGACAGGTCGACGATGCCGTCCGGGTGAGCAGCGGCCCGCGCTTTGGCGTCAGCGAGAGTGTCCCAAGGAAAATCGGGGAACAGGCCAGAGACCGTGCCGGGCTCGCGCGTCACTCGTCGTGAGGTTGCGGGGGCAACGCAGCGATGAACGGGTGATCCGCGTCGATGACACCGGTCTTGGCGGCGCCGCCCGGCGAACCGATCTCATCGAAGAAGTGGACGTTCGCGTCGTAGTACTGCTTCCACTCCTCCGGCGTGTCGTCCTCGTAGAAGATGGCCTCGACCGGGCACACCGGCTCGCACGCACCGCAGTCGACGCACTCGTCCGGGTGGATGTACAGCATCCGGTTGCCCTCGTAGATGCAGTCGACCGGGCACTCGTCCACGCAAGCGCGGTCCTTGAGGTCCACACACGGTTGGGCGATTACGTACGTCACGGCGTCTCCTTCGAAAGCCCCTCCACGAGGGGCCCCGCGTCCGGGGGCAATTCCAAGTGTATGGAACGCTCACAGCGTGGTGTCATTGTGGCCCGATCCTGGAACGATCGGGCGCCGCGTGGTTGTGCGTTACCTCACAGGCCGAACGGCGCCATCCGGCCGGCCGGAACTGACCGACGTCATCGGCCACGTGCGGGCGGTGGATGACGACACCGTGCAGATCGAACGCCGGGACGGGACGCTGGTCACCGTCCGCCGGGTCGACGCGGTGACCTGGAAGCCGGTCCCCGAACCACCTCAGCGGGCGGCTCGATAGGTCACCTGCGGTGCCACCGGCGCTGGTGTCGGAGTTGGCGGTGCCTCGCAGAGAATCTCGTCGCTGGGGACATAGGACACGTGGGTCACGTCGGTCTTCTCGATCTCCGAGGAGCCCACCGGCCGGAAGATTCGCGTGACGTCGATGTCGAATCCCTCCATCGGCGCCTGCTCGATGCACTCGTCGGTGTCGTTGTAGCGCTTGCCCGGATCGCGCTCGTTGTATCGGTCCGAAATCGAGGACGACACGTCCCACTCCTTCGTCCCCCACATCTCAACGTGCATCTCGCCGCGTCGAGTGTCCGATCCTTTGACCACCCAGGCGCGGATGAGTACGCCATTGGCCAACGTGTTCTTGAACCGCAGATCGAGCTTGCCCCACCAGACCGTCGCCTCACGCCCCAAGGGGTAGCGGCCGATGTAGAACGTGTGTGGGTGATGCTCGACATCCTCCAGCCCGGCGAAGAACGCTGCGTTGTAGACCGTGGTCGCCACCTGCGAGACTGCGCCTCCGTACTGCTCGACGAAGGTCGCCCCTTCACCGATCACGATGCCCTTGACGAACCCGTTCTCCTTGCTTCGTTCGCCGACCGCGTCGTTCAGGCTGAACGTCTCGCCCGGCCTGAGGATGGTGCCATTGATCAGGCTGGCAGCCCGCGACTGGTTGATGTTGCGATAGCGGGCGTACGGGAAGTACGTCACGAACTCGCTGATCTTCTCCTTGATGTTCAGCGCCTCGGCATCCGCCGTGGTGAACGTCGGTGGAACCACCTTCGAATCCACGGTCACGCTGCGCGCAGCACCGGTCTGCGTGATGGCTGGGATCAGCTTGACCGCCATCTCTTGGGGCCGCAGGCCGACGCCCGGCTTGGCCGGTTTGATGACCGGCTTGCCCTCCTCGATGACGATCGTCGCGTTCACCGCCTCCCTGGCGAGACCGGTGGTCGCATTGGTGAGCGGTCCGGCGAGCAGCTGCGGGTCGAGGTACGGACGCAGTGCGATTCCGACCACCCGCACGCTCAGCGCCGGCGTGTAGGCGCTGACCGGCAGCGAGATCTCCTGGTCCGCGACGCGCACCGTCACCGGGCCACTGACAGCCGGCTCGACGATGCGCTTCATCGCGGTGTCCAGTGCGTCTTGCCCGACGGTCGGTTGGGCCGCCTTCACGGGCAGCTCGATCCGGTCCTTGACGAGATAGGCCTCGCGGATCGCTTTTGCGGCTGCCTGCCGGTCGACCACGGTGCCGGACTGTGGCTTTCGCACGACTGGCTCGGTGCCCTTGAACGTGACGAGCGGTTCAACCGGCGGGTGGTCGAGCGCCGTGGCGATCTTGTCCACGACAGCCGACAGCTTGGCGTCGTCGGCCGTCACGACGAGCGGTGCGTTGACTTCGCCGGCCACGAGGCGGATCGCGCGCAGCGGGTTGAGCGAGTGGAACCCGCCGGCGGCCCGGACACTCGCCTCGACGTCCACACCGAGTCCGGTCCGTGCCGGCGCGAGCACGAAGGTTCGCCCACCGCCCACGACCGTGATCGGTACGGCGGACCTAGAACCAAGCGCCGCGGCCACTTTGGCTTCGGCAACCGTCGGGTCGAGACCGCCGACATCGATGCCGCCGACGGTGGCGCGCGCGGGCATCCTCAGGCCGGTGAGGACAAAACCGACCGTGATGAACAGTCCCAGAAAGACCACAACGACAGCCGCGACCACGGTCCGACCACCCTTGGGCTCCTCACGCGCCACATGGGTCTCATCGACGTCCGGCACGGACACATCCTCGCATTGCGACGGTCGTCGATCCGGGGTGCCTCACGCGCCAGCGTCACCCTGCAACGTCTTCTCGCTCTGCATCGAACGGACGATCGTGCCGTAGTGAGCCCGGAAATACAGGAGCGGATTGTCGACATCGTGTTCGGCCACCTCGGCCCACAGGACGTCGCCGACGATGATGCTGTGATCACCACCGTCATGGATGGCTGACGTCCAGCACTCCATCCATGCGATGCCGGAATCCAGGAGGGCGTAGCCGCCCGGGCTGCGGTGGTGTGCCGTCCGGTCCAACTGTCCATCCAGAGGTCGGCCGCGATCAGCGAACCAAGCCGAGTCGGCCCGTCCGCGGTCGGACAGGATCGTCACCGCCCACCGGCCCGAGGCCTGCACGGCTTGGTGGAACCGGCTGGTGCGGTCTGCGCACAGCAGAACCTGTGGTGGTTGGAGCGAGACCGACGTGAAGGCACTGACGGTCATCGCGTGGTCGACACCGTCGTCAACGGTGGTCACGACCGTCACGCCGCTGGCGAACCGCCCGAGGGCAGCCCGGAACTGCTGGTGGTCGATGGGCACAGTGTCACTCCTCGGGGGTCGCCAGGAGGCCGGCGAACAGGTCCGTCTCCCACGCCTCGCCCGGCTCAGGCACCGGCGTGCCCTTCGCGACGCGGTAGTACTCATGCGACCACTTGGCTGCATCGCCGGCGAAGAACGGTCCGTCCTCCGCGATCTGGCTGGCATGCGCGCGCATCGCGGCGATCTTCTGGTCGAGCCACGGAGACCCGTCGATCACCGCCGCCAGGTCCGCATCGTCCACGGCGAAACGCGGCAGCCTGTCTTCGTCCCACATGCCCGACTCGAGCATCCGACGACGCGACGCAGCCGCCCAGTAGATCTTGGGAACATCCCACGCCTCGCCCAGATCACGGCGGTAGGAGGGTATGCCGGCCAAAGCGGCGCCATAGGTGGCAACGCGGTGCGCCTGGACATGGTCGGGATGGCCGTAGCCGCCGAACTCGTCATAGGTGACCAGGACTTGGGGACGGATTTCCCTGATGACCTCGGCCACCGCGTCGGCGGCCTCGGTCAGGTCGGCCCGCCAGAAGGTGTCGTCGCGGGTTGAGTCCCGCGGCATGGCGTGCCCGTCGGGTCCCCACTGCATGCCGGAGTCGCGGTAGCGAAAGACGCCGCCGAGGTAGCGGTAGTCGGTCACGCCGAGCTCCCGCATCGCGGCGGCGAGCTCCTCGACACGGTGCTGGCCCAGCCCGTCCTCCTGTGCGGCAGACAGGTGGGCGATGTCCGGCGTGAGGATCTCGCCCTCCTCGCCGGCCGTGCAGGTCACCAGGGTCACGTGAGCCCCCTCGGCGACGTAGCGGGCCATCGTCGCGCCAGTGAAGATCGTCTCGTCGTCAGGATGGGCATGGACGAGCATCAGCCGCCGATCGGCGGTCCGGGCATGCTCGCTCACCCGACAAACGCTAGCCGCATGGTTGTATCGGGCGCGTGACGGACTCGTACCCGCGCTTGGCCGCCCGCACAGCCAGGTTCACGCTGGGCATCCCGCGGAACCTCACCGTTGCGGCCGATGGGACGAAGGTGTGGTACCTCCGCACGCCCGACGGCGTCACGAACGTCGGACTGCTGTACGAGTTCGACGTTGCCAGCGGGACGGAGCGAATCCTCGCCGATCCACGCCGGCTTCGGGATGGCCGCCTCGAGGATGAGTCACTCCCGGCCGACGAGCGTGCCCGCCGCGAGCGCAGCCGGGTGAGTGGCGCCGGGATCGTGGACTTCTCGGTCGACAACACCGGCCGATGGGCGGCGTTCGTGTTGTCCGGCGAGGTCTGGGCCATCCACCTGGCCGCCGGCGCGACGACGGCCTTGCCGACGAAGGCGGGGGCCGTCGACCCGCGTGTCGACCCGACCGGGCGCCACATCGCGTACGTCGCCGACCGCGAACTGCGCGTCATCTCGATCAATGGGGCGGGCGACCGCGCGCTGGCGACCCCGACCTCGCCGACCGAGTCATGGGGCCTGGCCGAGTTCATTGCGGCCGAGGAGCTGAACCGGCACCGGGGATTCTGGTGGGCACCGGACGGAACATCCCTCCTGGTCGAGCGATTCGATGAGGCCCCGGTGGGGCTGTGGCACGGCAGCGACCCCGCCGACCCTGCGGCACCATCGACGCCTCAGCGCTATCCCGCGGCCGGGACGGCCAACGCCGACGTGACCCTCTGGCATGTCGGACTCGATGGCAGTCGCACCGAGGTCATCTGGGACCGCACATCCTTCGAGTACCTCACCTCCGTCGCGTGGAACGACCATGGCAATCCCGTGATCCAGGTCCTGAGCCGCGACCAGAAGCGCGCCGAGGTCCGTTCGGTCGATGTGGCCTCGGGGACAACCTCACTGCTGCGTGAGATCTCGGACCCGGCCTGGGTCGACGTCATGTCCGCCCCGCGCTTTGCTCCTGGCGGCCGGCTGGTGTCCATGGAGGACGCAGGCGACCGCCGTCGCGTCATCGTCGACGGTGTTCCGGTCGGCGATGCGGCGTGGCAGGTCCGCCAGCTCGTCGGTGCCGACGATCACGCCGTACTCGCGCTGGCATCGACCGAACCGACCGAGGTGCAGCTGGTCCGGTTCGGCTACGACGGGACCACGTCGGCGCTGACGTCCGGGCCGGCGGCTCATGGCGCCGTGGTGAGCGGCTCAACGTGTGTGATCGTTCGCTCGGACCTGGAGTCGCCGACTACGTCCATCAGGGTGGAGTCGAACGGTGCCATCCACGAGATCACGGTGGTGAGCGCGGACCCTCCGTTCCGCCCGTCAGTCACCGTGCTGCGCGCCGGCGTCACGGAGGTTCGCACCGCCGTGCTGTTCCCCGAAGGCCACCAGCCCGGATCGCGGCGCCTGCCCATTCTG
>DATFFJ010000303.1:0-8324 GCA_035250065.1 Aeromicrobium sp.
GTCTGTCGAAGGCCGGTCGGGCCTTCGCCGACGAGCATGTCGCAACGGCCAGCGCGCTGTTCGGCGTCGTACGAGCCGGCGATCGGATCCCGGCCTATCGGCTCTCCGCCGGCGTGGAGCTGCCCCGCCTGGGTCCGGTGGCCGCCCTTTGGCGACGTCCACTCGGACCTGTGCTCGATGAGCTCACCGACGGCGAACTTCTCGTCGACCTTCGCTCCGGCGCCTATGTCAGCCTGCACAACCCGACCGGTGACTTGGCCCGGCGGACGGCCACCATTCGCGTGATCAGCGAGGTCGACGGCATCCGCAAGGTCGTGAGCCACTTCAACAAGGCCACCAAGGGTCAGATCGTGCGTGCCCTGTGCGAGAACCGGGTCGAGGCGTCGTCACCAGCTCAGTTGGGCGACGCCCTCCGCGACCTCGGCTGGAAAGTCGAGCTCGAGGGTCAGCGGCTCGACGTGGTGATCTGAACCCGCACTCGGGTCACAGTGGGCGCTCAGCCCGCTCCTTCAGTGCGACGTTGAGGTTGTCGTGATGCTGCTGGATCGCATCGCCCATCACGGCCTTGAAGATCGGAAAGAGCAGGCCGCTGACGTCCTCGACATGCGTGACCACCACGGTTCCGTCGGGCTGGGCGGCAAGGTCGAACTCGCGCGTGCCGGCAAAGATGCGGTCACCACCGACGTTGCCGTGCCAATGCAGACTGCGGTTGGGAACGGCGGACGTGACCACCGCAGACACCCGCGCCGACGGGCGACCGGGCATGGCGAGCGTCAGGCGCAGCTTGCTGCCCGCCCGGCACTCGCCGCGGATGCGCGGGACCGAGGGATTCCACTCCGACCACGCGTCGAAATCACTGAGGACTGCCCACACCTGATCGGCGGAGGCGTCGACGGCAAAGGTCGTTCGGTAGACGGCCATTACGGGACGTGGTTGAAGTTCCGGAGGGACGTGGGGCCGTCTGGCCACCACTGGATGGTGGTGATGGATGCCGGCGTCAGTTCCATCCGGTAGACCGACGAAACCGGCGCGCCCAGCGCCTCGGCCACGAGCAGCTTGATGGGTGTGACATGGCTGACGACGACGACGGTCTTCTCGGGATGGTCGGCGAGGAGTCTGTCGCGCGCAGCGAGAACCCGCGTCCGCACGTCGTCGATCGATTCACCGCTCGGCGGCGCCACGGCCGTGGAATCCAGCCAACGCTGCATGTCGTCCGGCCACTGCTCGAGGATCTCAGCGAACGTGTGCCCCTCCCAGTCGCCGAAGCCGACCTCGGCGAATCCCGGTTCGATGTCGACGTCGAGTCCAAGCACCGATCCGATCGCGCCCGCCGTCTCCTGCGTCCGACGCAGCGGGGACGACACGATGGCGTCGATGTCGCCCAAGCCGCTGATCCACTCGGCTGCCCGCTTCGCCTGATCACGTCCGAAGTCGGTCAGCTCCGGATCCTTTCCACCCGAGCCCGAGAAGACCTTGCGTTCGGTGTGCTCGGTGACGCCGTGTCGGACGAGAACAAGGGTGGTCGGCACAGTCGAGAACCGTGCGTTCCATCCCGGTGACGCCGGCTTCGATGTCGGCGGCTCCTTGCCGTCCAGCGCCGCGTTCAGCAAGGCGTCCGCTGCCTTGTTCTCCTCGCGCGGGATCCACGTCCACACGACCGGACGGCCGCTCAGCGCACGTTGCGCAGTGAGGGCGAGCGGTTTCATGTCCGCGTGCTTGATCTTCCAGCGACCGGCCATCTGCTCGATGACGAGCTTGGAGTCCATCCGAACCTCGACTTCGGCGTCCGGTGCGAACTCGTTCGCCAAAGCGATCCCGGCGATCAGGCCGGAGTACTCGGCGACGTTGTTCGTGGCCACGCCCAGCGTCTCCGCCTTGGTCGCCAGCACCTCGCCGGTGTCGGCGTCACGGAGGACGGCGCCGTAGGCAGCGGGCCCCGGGTTGCCGCGCGATCCACCGTCGGCTTCGATGATGACTCTCCTGCTCATCGCCTCGGTCACAGACCTGACTCGGCTGAACGGACCAAGATGCGGCTGCACTCCGGACAACGCAGCACCTCGTCGTCGGGCTTGGTGGCAAGCTCGCGCAGGTCAGCGCCATTGATCTCAAGATGACATCCTTCGCAGCGGCGCGCCCGCAGGGCCGCCGCTCCGAGACCGCCGTGCTGCGACCGGACCTTGTCGTACAGGGCGCGCAGGTCGTCCGGGACCTGGCCGGCGAGTTCGTCTCGCGCATCGCGCAGGGACACAGCCTCGGTGTCGATGACCTGGATTGCCGCGTCGCGGGCGGACGTCTCACGCTCGAGTTCGGCCCTGACGCGATCCACCTCGGTCGAGATGGCCGAGAAACGATTCTGCGCGTCCTCCAACTGCTCCATGATCTCGAGCTCTTCGTCCTCCAAGGTCGAAATGCGCCGGTCGAGCGCACCGAGCTCATGTTGCAGGCTGCTCAGGTCCTTGGGGTTGGTGATGGCGCCGGATGACAGCCGGTCTTCGTCGCGCACGCGCCGCTGGCGCACCAGGTCGATCTCGGAGTCGAACTTCGCCTGTGACCGCTCGAGGTCACCGACCTCGGTCTCGGCTGCGACTCGCTGCCCGTCCAGTTCTCGCGCCTGCGTCTCCAGTGCCTCGATCCTGGCGTGCTCGGGAAGCGTCGTTCGACGATGCTCCAACTGAGCGAGCGCAGAGTCCTTGGCCTGCAGGTCCAGCAGGGTCAACTGGGCAGAAGGATCAGCTTTCAGCGTCGGCTCCTCGGCTGGGAACGGTGAACGTCCAGGGATCGGTGACGATCGTCGACACCGCGATCTCAACCGTATCGCCCAAGCGCTCGGACAGTTCTCGCGCGGCCGCGGGTAGCCACGTCCACTCGGCGGCCCAGTGTGGAACATCGATGATCGCGCAGGCATTCGGGTGCTCGCGATGCTCACTGACCGGGTGATGCCGGAGGTCCGAGGTCACGTAGACGTCGGCGCCAGCGGCCTGGGCGGCGCCCAAGAGGAAGTCGCCGGATCCCCCGCACAAGGCCACGGTGCGCACCGACGCGTCCGGGTCACCGGCCACCCGGGTCGCGCTGTGATGACCGGGGAGCGTGTCGGCGACGAGCGCGGAGAAATCCAGCAGCGTGGTGGGCTCAGGCAGCAGGCCGATGCGTCCGCTGCCGCGACCTGTCGGGCGGGGCTCGGTGGCGATGACGTCGTACGCGACTTCCTCGTACGGATGCGCGGCCAGCAGCGCGGCCCGCACCTTCTCGCGCGATGCCGGGGGTGCCACCAGTTCGAGGCTGACCTCGTCCACGGTCTCCACCTCCCCCACGCTGCCGATGGCCGGATTGGCACCGGCCAGCGGGCGGAACTGACCCGTGCCGCGCGAGGAGAACATGGCTCGGTCGTAGTCGCCGACGACGCCGGCGCCCGCGTCATGCATGGCGGCCGCGACCTTCGCAGCGTCGTCCTCCGGCACGTAGACGATCCACTTGTCGACGGCGTCACCTTCGAATTCCAGCGGACGCACGTCGGTCAGCCCCAACGCGCGGGCCATCGATTCAGACACGCCGAGGGGCGGACTGTCGGCGTTGGTGTGGCACGTGTGTAGGGCGACGCCGTTGGCGATCAGGTCATGAATGACGCGGCCCTTGGGCGTGCTCGCCGCGACCGTCGTGACACCGCGCAGCAACAACGGGTGATGCGTGACGATGAGGTTCGCGCCGATGGCAACCGCCTCATCGACCACGCTCTTCACCGGATCAACAGCCAGCAGGATCTTCGCGATCTCGGCGTTGGGCTCACCCACGACGGTGCCGACCGCGTCCCAATCCTCGGCCCACTCCGGCCGGTACAGCGCGTCGAGCACCGCGACGATTTCCCGCAATGAGGGCATGGGGTCAGCGTAGTGTCGGGGCATGCTCGGCTACGTAACCCTGGTCGCCTGGGTGATCACCATCGCCGTGGGCCTGCGGATGCACGGCGTGAACCGGATGCCGGCCGGCATCGTCTTGCCGCACGCGGCCCTTGCGGTCACCGGACCCATCGTCTGGATCGCCTATCTCGTCAGCGGTCAGCCGGCCACCCTAGGCTGGCTGGCCGTCGCGTGGGCCATCGTCGTCAACGCGCTCGGCGATGCGGCGAATGTGCGCCGGTGGAAGAAGAGGTCCGAGGGCGGCCTCGGGCTCATCGGCACCTACGTGCAGCGAGTCAAGGCACGGCGGATCGTGCTCGTTCACCTGATCCTTGCCGGCGTGACGACTGTGCTGGTGATCGTCACGGTGCTTGCGGCCTGACGGCGACAACGGTGGGCGGTGAGGGTCTCGAACCCCCGACCTTCCGGGTGTAAACCGGATGCTCTAGCCAACTGAGCTAACCGCCCTGTGTTGAATTGTGGGCGGCAGTCGCCCCGAGGCGACCGCCCACAGCCCAAGCGAGCCTATCGGCACCTCCGCGACCGGCAGAGCCGGATCGCTTGACCAGCGCTGCGGCCGGCAGAGCCGGATCGCTTGATCAGCGCTGCGGCCGGCAGAGCCGGATCGCTCGACGAGCGGTAACGGCGACAGCCCGAGCGAGGCTATCGCTTCAGCAGCACCGAGGAACCATGACCGAAGAGTCCCTGATTGGCGGTGATGCCGATCCGAGCGCCGTCGACCTGGCGCTCACCCGCCTGACCGCGCAGCTGCCAGGTCAACTCACATACCTGAGCGAGCGCCTGCGCAGGCACCGCCTCACCGAAGCATGCCAGGCCGCCGCTCGGGTTGACGGGAATCCGCCCACCGATGGTCGTCTCACCGGCGCGCAACAGTTGCTCGGCCTCGCCGCGCTTACACAAGCCGAGGTCTTCGATCCAGTCGAGCTCGAGCGCCGTGGACAGATCGTAGACCTCGGCCACGTCGACGTCGCCTGGGTCGATACCTGCCTCTTCGTAGGCGGCTAGGCCGATCGACTCCTTGAACGTGTGCTCTGGCTCCCCGACAGCCGAGGAGGGATCGGTGGAGAGCATCGGCATATCGATCACCGTGTTGGGAAATGTCGGGGTGACGGTCGAAATGCCCGCGATTCTCACCGGCGACTGATCGCCCAGCTTCTTGGCGTACTCGTCGCTGCACAGGACGACGGCGGCCGCCCCGTCCGAGGTGGCGCAAATGTCCAGAAGATGCAGCGGGTCGGAGACCACCGCCGACCCGAGGACGTCGGCCACGCTGACTTCCTTTCGGTACCGCGCGTTCGGGTTGGCCAACCCGTGCTTGGCGTTCTTGACCTTCACCTGCGCGAAGTCCTCCGACGTCGCTCCGTAGAGGTCCATCCGACGACGCGCGTAGAGGGCGAAGGACGCCGGGTTGGTCATGCCGAGCAAGCGGAACCGCAGCCAATCCGGGTCGTCCCACCGCTCCCCCGCGTTGGGCGCGAGAAAGCCCTTGGGCGTCGTGTCAGCCCCGACGACGAGCGCAACCTCCGAGAGTCCGGCGAGGATGCGGGCGCGTGCCGTGTCCAAGGCCTGGGCACCCGTGGCGCACGCGGCATAAGAGGTGGCTACTCGGGCACCGTTCCAGCCCAAGGCGCTTGCGAAGGTGGATCCGGCGACATAACCGGCGTACCCGTTGCGAACGGTCTCGCCACCGACGACGAGATCGACATCGGTCCAGGGAACGCCGGCGTCGTCCAGGGCCGCCCGTGCGGCGTGGACTCCATACGAGGCAAAGTTGCGGCCCCATTTGCCCCACGGATGCATGCCGACACCGGCGACCGTCACCTGCGTGGTCATGACGAACTCCGCTCACTCGCGCCGGCAAGAACCGGCTTCCACCGCCAGATGACGCGCTCGCCGTCCTCGTCGGCATAGAGCGTCTCCACGACAAGCTCGACCTCGTCGCCCACGGTCAGGTCGTCGACTCCAAATCCGGCTGCCACCTGGCCGAGGACGACGATGCCTTCTGGCAGTTCCACGGCGGCAAGAGCAAACGGCTCATAGGGGTCGGTCGCAGGAATGTACGGAGCCGGTGGCTGATACTGCGCGTCCGTGTACGACCACACCCGACCGCGACGCGACAGTTCGGCGCTGACGAACGTCTCCCCCGAGCATGCCGGGTTTCGACAGAACGATCCTTCAGCGGGCACCGGCGGGAAGAAGGTGCTGCGACACGACTCACATTGCGAGCCGAGCAACGCCGGCTCGGCGCCCACGGTGAACCAGCCCTCGACCGCGGCCTTGTGCGACATCGGCGAACCTTTCCCTGACACCCAAGAAGTAGAACGTGTTCTCATCTTAGGGGCAAGAAAATAACCGCAGCCGCCAAGGTCTCGGGTCCCGGGCGGCTGCAGCAGGAATATCAAACCGCATTCCGACCTGCCTTTGCAGGCAATTCCGGAAATTTACCGGAGCGTAGCCAACGCGGACTTGTAGCCGGCGAAATCGCGTGCCTCACCAATGGGGTTTTCCACGCTCCAGCGGACGACTCCGTCGGCGTCGATGAGGAACGTTCCGCGTCGTGCGGCCCCGGCAGATTCCTCGAAAACGCCGTACGCCCGGCTGACCTCGCCGTGCGGCCAGAAGTCGCTGAGGATGTCGAAGGTGTAGCCGTCGCGATCGGCGAACGCCCGATTCGAGAAGAAATGATCGCACGAGATGGCGAGCACCGTGACGCCGTCATCGGTGAAGACACCCAGGTTGTCGCGGATTTCGCACAACTCTCCGGTGCAGATGCCGCTGAACGCGAAGGGGAAGAACACCAGCACCACGGGCTTGCCGCGCAGTGCTGAAAGCGAGATCTCCTGCCCGTGCTGGTTCTTGAGCGTGAGGTCCGGAGCGGTGTCACCGACAGAGAGAGTCACGCGATTCCTAACGCTTATGGGTCGACAGCTTGGTGGCGGCCCAGTCCGCCGTCGCCGACGATGTCGTGGTCGTCGAGAGGCCGGCCACCGGCGCCGCCTCGACGATGTCGGCGCCGGAGACGTAACCGTCGCGACCGACCTTGGGAGTCAGGAGCCAGATCGAACCGCCCTCGGCGAGGTCGGCGAGAGCGTCCATCAAGGCGTCAGCCAGGTCGCCGTCGCCGTCGCGCCACCACAGGATCACGCCATCGACGACCTCGGTCGCCTCGCCATCAACAAGGGCATTGCCTGTGTGCGCTTCGATCGACGCGCGAAGCTCGGCGTCGACGTCGTCGTCCCAACCCAGCTCCTGGATGACGGTGTCGGGGACGAAGCCCAACCGGCCGGCTTCCAACGCTCCTCCTCAGGTGTGCCGCGTCACAGTTCTCGCGATCGCGTACCTCACAGTAGCGAAAAGTCTCGTGGAAGGATGGAGGGGTCACCTGCCGCGGGAGCCTTCGTGAATCCTTCTGAACGTCCGCCGATCCTCCATGAGGGCATGCCCACGCAGCTGCCCGACATCGATCCCGACGAGACGGCCGAATGGGTCAGCTCGCTGAACGAGATGATCGATTCTCGCGGCCGGGAGCGGGCGAGATACGTGATCCTGCGGCTGTTGGAGCGGGCGCGAGAGAAGAACATCGGCGTCCCCGCGCTGCGCAGCACCGACTTCATCAACACCATCCCGCCGGAGCGCGAGCCGGAGTTCCCGGGCGACCTGGACATCGAACGCAGCATCCGGATGATGATCCGCTGGAACGCGGCCGTGATGGTGGCGCGCGCCAACCGGCCAGGGTTGGGCGTCGGTGGCCACATTGCCACGTACCAGTCGGCGGCCAGCCTCTACGAGGTCGGCTTCAACCACTTCTTCAAGGGACGCCGGCATCCCGGTGGCGGCGACCAGATCTATGTCCAAGGCCACGCCGCGCCCGGCATCTACGCGCGCTCCTTCCTGGAGGGGCGCCTTACCGAGGACCAGCTGGATCATTTCCGGCAGGAGCGCAGCCACGGCATGGGTAACGGCCTGTCGTCGTACCCGCACCCGCGTCTCATGCCCGACTACTGGGAGTTCCCCACCGTTTCGATGGGCCTGACGGCGATCAACGCGATCTACCAGGCGAGGTTCAACCGCTATCTGCAGAACCGGGGCATTAAGGACACGTCCCAGCAGCATGTATGGGCCTTTCTCGGCGACGGCGAGATGGGCGAACCGGAGTCGCTGGGAGCGATCGGCCTGGCCGCCCGCGAGGAACTCGACAACCTGACGTTCGTCATCAACTGCAACCTGCAACAGCTCGATGGCCCGGTCCGCGGCAACGGCAAGATCATCCAGGAACTGGAAGCGTTCTTCGGCGGCGCCGGCTGGAACGTCATCAAGGTCGTCTGGGGCCGGGAGTGGGACGACTTGCTCGCCCGCGACGTCGACGGCGCATTGGTCAACCAGATGAACCGGGTCCCCGACGGGGAGTTT
>DATFFJ010000304.1:0-11891 GCA_035250065.1 Aeromicrobium sp.
GCGAGGTGATAGTCGATGAGCTGGTCGCTGACCAGCCCGCCCGGCGCCGCGCCCTCGAAGGTCGCCGACTTGATGGTGCGGTTGCGCAGCGTGATCGGACCGAGTTGGGCCGGGGCGAAGGGGTCGGTGCTCATGCGGCCCGCATCCTCTTGAGGTAGCCACGAATCGACCGCAGCGGGACGGTGCGCGGCCAGTCATCGGCCCGGAACCAGGCATCGGATCCGCCATCGACGAACACGACGCTGCCGCAGAGCGAACCGGCCGACGGGCCGAGCATGAACAGCACCCAGTCGGCGATCTCGTCGGCGTCGCCGTAGTGGCCCACCGGGATCGGGAAGTTCTTGACCAGCCGCGCCTGCTGAGGATCGGCGAGCTGCGCCTCCAGCAGCGGCGTCAGGACGGCCCCCGGGGCGATTGCGTTCAGTCGGATCCCCTCGCCCGCCCACGCCGGCGTGACGGCCTGCCGCCGGACCCACCGGCTCACGGCGAGCTTCGAGGCCGCGTAGGCGAAGACCGAAGCCCTGCCGCCGAACCGGTTGAGCGCGCGTGCGGCACGTTCGCCGTCACCGCTGAGCAACGCCTTGACGACCCGGGTCGGGACCGCCGGCGTGACAGTCGGCGAGTTGCTGGCCACGACGACGACCCTGCTCGTTCCGGCTGCCGCCAAGGCCGGGCGCCACGCGTCGAGCAGGTCCACGACGCCGAAGTGGTTGACCTCGAGAATGCGCCGCGGCATGCCGGAGCCCGGAACAGGGCCGATGCCGGCTGCCATCACAGCGCCGTCCAACGCGCCACCGCATTGGGTCAACACCTCTGCAGCAGCAGACTGACGACCCTCGGACGTCGACAGGTCGGCGACGACGTCGGCATCGGCGAGGTCGATGGTGACGACGCGGTGCCCGTTCTCCGCCAGTCGGTCGGCGACGGCACGTCCCATGCCGGAACGCGCGCCGGTCACCGCATAGGTCCCCATGTCAGGCCAGCACCTCGGCGACCCGGTGGATCTCCTCGGGGGTTCGGCAGCTCAGCACGAGCATCGTCACGCCCGTCTCGGCCCACTCGGCCACCCGCTCGCGCACTTCGCCCTCCGTGCCGATGATGTGCAGGTCGTCGACAAGCTCGTCCGGGATTAGTGCGGTGGCTTTGTCCCGCTCGCCCCGGAGGAACAGCTCCTGCACCTCATCGGTGATTGCGCTGTACCCCATCCGCTCGAAGACGTTCTTGTGGAAGTTCTGCTCCTTGGCGCCCATGCCGCCCATGTACAGCGCGACGTACGGCTTCATGCCGTCGATGACCGCCTGCTTCTGGTCGGCATCCTCCACGACCTGGAGATGACAGGTGGCGGCGATCTCGAAGTCGGCGCGCGACCGACGGGCACCGGGCCGGGCGAACCCTTCGTCGAGCCATGGCTGGTACATGCCGGCGCTCTTCGGCGAGTAGAAGATCGGCAGCCAGCCGTCGGCGATCTCGGCCGTCTGTGCGACGTTCTTCGGTCCCTCGGCGCCGAGCCAGATCGGGATGTCGGCGCGCAGCGGGTGCACGATCGACTTCAGCGGCTTGCCCAGCCCGACGGAGTTCTCGCCCCGGTACGGAAGCGGGTAGTGCGGTCCATCATTGGTGACCGGCTCCTCGCGGGCGAGGATCTTCCGGATGATGTCGATGACCTCGCGGGTGCGAGCCAGCGGCTTGCCGAACGGCTGGCCGTACCAGCCTTCAACGACCTGAGGTCCGCTCACCCCCATGCCGAGGATCACTCGGCCGTTCGAGAGATGGTCCAGCGTCAGCGCGTGCATGGCGATGGACGCCGGCGAGCGTCCGGACATCTGGACGATGGAGGTTCCGAGCCGAAGCCGCGTCGTTTCGCGACCCCACCAGGCCAGCGGGGTGAACGCGTCGCTCCCCCAAGCCTCCGCCGTGAACATCGCATCGAAGCCGGACTCCTCCGCAGCGGCCACCAGCCCGTCGACGCCCTCGGGGGGTTGCGCTCCCCAATATCCAAGCTGCAGTCCGAGCTTCACTGCGTGACTCCCCTCACCATGGTTGCCACCCAAGACTAGAACGTGTTTCACTTTCTGTCATGAGCCGCACCTTGGAGGCGCCGGTCACGGTGGCATTCGACTACACCCGATCGGTCGGTCCGGTGCTTGGTCGATTCTTCACCGACCTGCGCGAACGACGCATCGTCGGGGCCCGTCTGTCGGACGGACGCATCGCCGTGCCACCGCCGGAGTTCGATCCCATCACGCACGCCGCGACGAGCGACTTCGTCGACGTCGGCGACCACGGAGTCGTCACCTCGTGGACCTGGGTCAGCGAGCCCGTCGCCGGCCAGCCACTTGACCATCCGTTCGCATTTGCGCTGGTCACACTGGACGGAGCGACCGCTCCGCTGCTCCATGCGGTCGACGCCGGTTCGCCGGATGCCATGCACACCGGGATGCGCGTGCAGGCCCGCTGGAGCGCCGAACCAACCGGCGCCATCACCGATTTCGTGTTCGTGCCGGAAACAGATGACGTGGTTTCGAGGCCGGCTGACGCCGGCGCCTCAACCACCGGAGATGCCATCACCGGGATCGTCACGCCGGTCAGCCTCGACTACATGTACGCGGCGTCGCCCGAGGAATCCGCGTTCTTCCGCGGGCTGGCCGAAGGCCGCATCCTCGGCCAGCGCTGTCCCAAATGCCAGAAGGTGTACGTCCCGCCGCGTCCGGCGTGCCCGGTGGACGGCGTGCCCACGGTCGAGGAGATCGAGCTCGGCCACACCGGAACCGTGACGACGTTCTGCATCGTCAACGTCCCGTTCCTGGGCCAGAAGATCGATCCGCCGTACGTCTCGGCCTACATCCTGCTCGACGGTGCCGACATCGCCCTGCAACACCTGATCCTCGACATCCCGGCCGAAGAGGTGCGGATGGGCCTGCGGGTCAAGGCGGTCTGGCGCCCCGAATCGGAATGGGGCACGACGATCGAGAACATCAGCCACTTCGCGCCCTCCGGCGAGCCGGACGCGGACTACGAGAGCTACAGGCACCACCTATGAGAGATGTCGCCATCGTTGGGTTCGCCCAGCGCCAACTGCAGGGCTTCGACGGCTCGCCGATGTGTGCGGAACTGCTCGTGCCGATCTTCAGTGAGATCTACGAGCAGACTGGCTGGACCAAGGCCGACGTCGGCTTCTGGTGCTCCGGATCCTCGGACTACCTCGCCGGACGGGCGTTCTCCTTCGTCTCGGCGATCGACACCATCGGTGTCCTCCCGCCGGTCAACGAGTCGCACGTCGAGATGGACGCCGCCTGGGCGCTGTACGAGGCGTGGCTGAAGATCCAGACCGGTGACGTCGACACCGCCGTAGCCTTCGGCTTCGGCAAGTCGTCGGCCGGCCAACTGCGCCGCACGCTGGCGATGCAGCTCGACCCCTACACGATGACGCCCCTGTGGCCGGACACCGTGTCGCTGGCCGCCTTGCAGGCGCGGGCCGGGCTCGATGCCGGACTCTGGGACGAGAAGGAGATGGCCGCCGTGGTGAGCCGCTCCATGGCAGACGCCGAATCGAATCCCAACGCGGTTCGGTCCGGTGCCCGCGAGGTCGCTGAGCTGCTGGCCAAGCCGATGTTCAGCGACCCGCTTCGCAAGCACGACTGCGCACCCGTCACCGATGGTGCAGTCGCCCTCGTCCTCGCGGCCGGCGATAAGGCCAAGGAGATACGGGAGAACCCCGCGTGGATCACGGGCTTCGCACACAACACCGACGGCCTCCAACTCGGCACGCGTGATCTCACGATTTCAAGCTCAGCCGAACGCGCAGCCCAGGCAGCCGGCGGAACCGATGGCGTCGAGGTTGCCGAGCTCCATGCCCCATTCAGCCACCAGGAGCTGATCCTGCGGGCCGCGTTGGGCCTGGGCGACGACGTGTCGATCAACCCGTCTGGCGGCGCGCTCAGCGGCAATCCCATGTTCGCCGGTGGCGCCATCCGATTCGGCGAAGCGGCCAGCCGCATCTGGGACGGCTCGGCGTCCAAAGTCCTGGGCCATGCGACGAGCGGTCCGGCACTTCAACAGAACCTCGTGTGCGTCATGGAGGCAAACCGATGAGCAAGCAGCTCGCCGCCGTCATCGGCGTCGGCCAGACCCACCATCGCGCCAAGCGCGAGGACCTCTCCATGGCCGGGCTGTGCCGCGAAGCCATGGATCGCGCCCTCGCCGATGCCGGCATGACGCTGGACGAGATCGACGCGATCGTCGTCGGCAAGGCGCCGGACTTGTTCGAGGGCGTCATGATGCCCGAGCTCTACCTCGCCGAGTCGCTCGGCGCCGCCGGCAAGCCGTTGCTTCGTGTGCACACCGCCGGCTCGGTCGGCGGCTCGACAGCGATCGTGGCGGCGTCCCTCGTTCAGGCGGGCGTGCACCGCAAGGTGCTGACCGTGGCTTTCGAGAAGCAGTCCGAGTCCAACGCCATGTGGGCGCTGTCCGTGCCCGTTCCGTTCATCATGCCGGTGCACGCCGGCGCCGGCGGATACTTCGCGCCGCACGTGCGCTCCTACATCCGACGGTCACAGGCGCCCACCGAAATCGGCGCGATCGTGGCCGCCAAGGACCGGACGAACGCACTCAAGAATCCCTATGCACATCTGAAGGAAGCCAAGACCGTCGAGGACGTCCTGGCGTCGCAGATGCTGTGGGACCCGATCCGGTACGACGAGACCTGCCCGTCGTCTGACGGCGCCTGCGCGCTGGTGATTGCGCACGAGGACATCGCCCGGGGCGCTGCGGCTCCGGCATGGATCCACGGCACGGTGATGCGCTCTGAGCCGACGACGGCCGCCGAACGCGACCAGGTGAATCCGCAAGCCGGCCGCGAGGCTGCGGCCGCGCTCTGGAAACAGGCGGGCATCACGAGCCCGATCGACGAGATCGACGCCGCCGAGATCTACGTGCCGTTCTCCTGGTTCGAGCCGATGTGGCTGGAGAACCTCGGCTTCGCCGAGGAAGGCAGCGGCTGGAAGCTCACCGAGGCCGGTGAAACGTCCATGACGGGCAAGATCCCGGTCAACAGCTCCGGGGGCGTCCTGTCATCGAATCCGATCGGCGCGTCCGGAATGCTCCGATTCGCCGAGGCCTCCCTCCAGGTGCGCGGGATGGCGGGCGAGCACCAGATCGACGGCGCGCGTCGGGCACTCGGCCACGCCTACGGCGGCGGCTCGCAGTTCTTCTCGATGTGGGTTGTGGGCGCAGAACCGCCGAGCAACTGATCCCGCATGAGTTTTGTCCTGGTCGACCGCCCGCGCCCTGGGGTTGCAGTCGTCACCCTCAATCGACCGGAGCGGATGAACTCCATGTCGTTCGACGTGATGGTTCCGCTGCGTGACGAGCTGCGGGGGCTGAGCGAAGACAACGACCTCCGCGTCGTCATCCTCACCGGCGCCGGGAGGAGCTTTTGCTCCGGCGCCGACCAGAGCGGCGAGAAGGGCAAGATGCCCAACATCGCCGGCCTCACCGCACCCACGGTCGGCCTGCGGGCGATGGAGTTGCTCGAGGACATCATCCTGACTCTGCGCAACCTGCATCAGCCGGTGATTGCCGCGGTAAACGGTCCGGCGATCGGGGGCGGGCTGTGCCTGGCCCTCGCTTGCGACGTCCGGATCGCGTCGACGGACGCGTTCTTCCGGGCCGCCGGCATCAACAACGGGCTGACCGCGTCCGAGCTCGGGCTGTCGTACCTGCTCCCGCGCGCCATCGGCACTTCTCGCGCCTTTGAAGTGATGCTGACTGGCCGAGATATCGACGCGGACGAAGCGAGCGCAATTGGTCTTGTCAGTCGGACCGTCTCAGGCGACCAGCTGCTCGATACGTGTTTTGAGATCGCCGACCGCATTTCCGGATGGTCTCGACCGGGCGTCGAGCTGACGAAGAAGACGCTCTGGTCCGGATTGGACGCAGGCAGCTTGGCTTCGCACATGCAGGCCGAAGGCCTCGGGCAGCTCTACATCCGGATGCTGACCGACAACTTTGACGAAGCCATTGCCGCCCGCAAGGAGGGCCGGCCGCCGGAGTTCAAGGACTGAGTTCTCAAGCAGCGTGGTCGAAGGCCACGTCGATGGCAATGGCCTGTGGCGGGGATTTGGACGTCGGGCCGGTGTCGATCAGGCCGAAGCCCTTCTGGATGTGGTGGCGGCGGCAGTACGGACCGAGATTCCACGCCGCTGTGGGGCCACCGATCTCGTGCGGGATCCGGTGATCGATGTCGCATTGCGATGCCGGGCGGCAGCAGCCAGGCGCCTGGCAGACCCCGTCGCGGAACTCGATCGCCTTGGCCAAGACCGCCGGGGCGAAGCGTCCCTTGTACTCGTGGGCCAGGACGTCGTCGGTGACCGGGTCAAGGATCATCCGGTGCCAGAAGACGTTGTTGCCGGCGTGTTCGGCCAAGTCGAGCATCCACTGGATCGGAACCACCCAGCTGCCGTCGGCGGCCACCGCCGGCGCCTCAGCCGAGCCGGCGATCGCCTCGCCCGGGATCGTGACCGCGATGTCGGCGTTGAGGGCAGCCTGGCCGGATTCGTTCGTGGTCAACCATGCCGCCGCCAGATCAGTGCGACGCTGCTGCAGGCTGCGGTCGTCGTCGGCGCCGAGTGCTTTGGCTTGCTTGGTGAGCCGCTTGTCGATGGCGGCGATCCGGTGGGACTGGTCGTAGATGCTCAGCCAGCTCATGCCGTCATCACCATGGACAATCTCGACACGGCGCTGCCTGCGCTCATCCTCAGCCCGCTCATTGAACAGGTCAGCCTCGGATCGCGCGACGAAGAGCTTCAGCCAGCGCCGCAGCTCGGCGATCGTGTGCGCCGCGGCATAGTCGACCACCCGCAGATCCAGCCGGGCGATCGATTCGGGACGCTTCAGCTTCTCGATCGCGCCGGAGATCTCCCGAACCCGCGCCGCATCGATTCGTCCGTCCGCGAAGGCAGTCCACACCGAGGGCGCCTTGTCCCGCACCCGCCGCGCGGCGGCAACCCGGTAACGGACCTGCATTTCCGACAGCCCGGTCTGCCGGCCGATCTCCAACGCGATCAGCGACAGCTCAGCCTGCTTCTGGAAGACCCGCGGGTTCTCGACCTGCTCGATCGCCGCCTCACGCATCTCATGGAACGCCAGGATGCGCGCCCACTCCACCGCCTCGGCCTGAGCTCGCTGGCGGGCGGCCTCGGCCAGTCCGGCCTCAGCAACTTCAACCTCAGCGACGTCTCCCATTACTTCCGAAACTAGCCGTCACCACCGACAGTTTGTTCCGAAGCGGGCTCGATCGAACCGGCGCCACCCGGACCGCGTTCCTCAACTCGGTGCCGTGAGTGCACTGCCTACCTCGTTCGAGTGGAACGCGAGGCTCGAACGAAAAGCTAGGATTCGAATCCGTTCGGGCGTGCAAAGCCTGACGCCGCTCACGTGGAGCTCATGAACTCACCGACGAATCGGCCGAGCTCTTCGCCGGCATCCTCCTGCAGGAAGTGCCCGGCGTCGACGATCGTGCCGTGGCCCTGTCCCCGAGCGCCGGGAACCCGTTCCTGGAAGACCTTCTCCCACCCGGCTGTGGCCGGGTCCCCGTCGGAGAAACAGGTCACGAACGGGCGCTCGAACTGCTCGAGGGCGCTCATCGTGGTCCGGAGGATTTTCGCGCCCTCGTCGTTCGGCGTCATGGGAAGCAAAGCCGTCATCTGCCGAAGCCCGGCACTATGCGCTTCGTCCGGGAACGGCGCGTCGTACGCGGCGAGTACGTCCGGCTCGACCGGCCGGGTCGTCGCAGCATCGACCAAGACGCTCGGGACGAGATGCGGAGCTCGCTGCGTGTAGAGCAGGTAATCCAGCAACGAGGCCTCGACCACCACGCGGGATCCCCCGTCGCTATGCAGCGCCCAGGTCAGTTGGCCGGCAAGCCCGGGGTCGGCCGAGTGCAGGATGGTGTTGGCGACGACCACACGCGCGTAACGCTCCGGCTCGGCTGCCAGCACGCTCAGCCCGATTGGGCCGCCCCAGTCCTGCGACACGAGCGTCACGTCGCGCAGGTCCAACCGCGTCACCAGGCTGCGAGCCCACGCGATATGCCGGGCCAAGGTGTACGAAGTCCGATCGGTCAGCTTGTCGGAACGTCCGAATCCGATGTTGTCCGGGGCGATCACCCGCACGCCCCGGTCGACGAGCTCGCGAATCACCTTGCGATACAGGTAGGACCACGTTGGCTGCCCGTGGTGCAGCAGGGCCACCGGTCCATCTGACGGGCCCTCGTCGATGTAGTGCATCCGCACCGGGTCGATTCCGTCCGCGACGACCTCGGCGTAGTGCGGCTCGAAGGGATACCCGGGCAGGTTCGTGAAGCGGTCGTCGGGCGTCCGAAGCACCTGTGTACTCATCGGCCCTCCCCGGTTCAGGACACGTACTGAACCGGCAGTTCCTTGATCCCGTTGATCCAGCCGTGGCGCAGGCGACTCGCCTCGCCCAGCTGGGCGATGTCCGGCATCCGGTCAGCGATCGTGTTGAACATGATCTCGACCTCGAGGCGGGCCAGGTTCGCGCCGATGCAGTAGTGCGCACCATGACCGCCGAAGGAGAGGTGCGGGTTCGGATCGCGGGTGATGTCGAAGACGTCCGGATTGTCGAAGACGTCCTCGTCATGGTTGGCACTGGCGTAGTGGAGGCCCACACGCTCGCCCTTCTTGACCAGCTGGTCGCCAACCATGACGTCGTTGAGCGCAGTGCGTTGGAAGACGGTGACCGGCGTGGCCCACCGGATGACCTCGTCCACCATCGTCGACGGCCGCTCGGCCTTCCACAGCGCCCATTGGTCAGGGTTGCTGAAGAAGGCGTTCATGCCGTGGGTGATGGCGTTGCGCGTGGTCTCGTTGCCGGCGACCACCAGCATGATGAAGAAGTAACCGAACTCGTCCTCGGTGAGTTGGCCGTGGCCGTCGACGTCGGCGGTGATGAGCTTGGTGATGATGTCGTCGGCTGGATCTTTGCGCCGCTGCTCGGCCAACGCCATGGCATAGCCAAGAATCTCGGCAGCAGCAACGTCCGGAGGGTCGATGAAGTCCGGATCGTCGTACGACATCATCGTGTTCGACCAGTCGAAGAGCTTGCGGCGGTCCTCCTGCGGAACGCCGATCAGGTCGGCGATCGCCTGCAGCGGGAGCTCGGCGGCCACCTCGCTCACGAAGTCACCCGAGCCCTTGGCGATGGCGTCGTCGACGATCGAGTTCGCCCGCTCGACGAGTACGTCATGCAGGCCGTTGATCGAGCGCGGCGTGAATCCGCGGCTGATGATCTGGCGGATCTTCGTGTGGTTCGGCGGATCCTGGTTGATCAGCATGACGCTTTGCAGCTCGACCTGCTCGCGGGTCATGTCCGGGGCGAACCGGATGATCGCGCCGTGCTCCTGGCTGGAGAAGTCCTTGCTGTTACGTGACACGGCGGCGACGTCGGCGTGCTTGCTGATGGCCCAGAAGCCGGAGACACCGTCGAAGCCGGCCCGGGACTCCGGCGGCTGCTCGACCCACCACACCGGAGCGGTGCGGCGCAGTTCCAGGAACTGCTCGTGCGGGATGCCAGCCAAACAGATGTCCGGATCGGTCGGGTCGAACCCGACGGGCACGGCGGGCTGAGCGGTCACGAGCAAACCTCCACGGGTTGAAACGCCAGTGTCTCAATTCTGTAACACGTTCTAGTTATGGTCGCATGCGAGTTCGGAGTCCACAACCCCGACTCGTGTGATCCACGCCGCTCCCCGCCGGCGCCCTTTCGCTTGCCCCAAGTAAGAACGTGTTCTAGTTTTACTCCATGGGCAATCCCGTCATCGTTGAAGCCGTCCGTTCCCCCCAAGGCAAGCGCAAGGGCTGGTTCGCTGGGATTCACCCAGCCGTCCTGCTCGGTGCCGCGCAGGTCGAAGTTCTCAAGCGGTCCGGCATCGACCCGGCCATCGTCGACGAGGTCATCGGCGGCTGTGTCACGCAGGCCGGCGAGCAGTCGAACAACATGGTTCGGCGCGCCTGGCTGCATGCCGGACTCCCGATTCACACCGGGTCCACCGTCATCGACGCGCAGTGTCCGTCGGCCCAGCAGTCGACCCACTTCATCAACGCGCTCATCAAGGCCGGCGAGATCAAGGTCGGCATCGCCTGCGGCGTCGAGTCGATGACCCGCATCCCGCTTGGCACCAACGTTCCGGCCGGCTTCGGCTTCCCGAAGCCGGATGACTGGAGCATCGACATGCCCGACCAGTTCGGTGGCGCCGACCGGATCGCCAAGGCCCGCGGCTTCACCCGCGAACAGCTCGACGCCTTCGGCCTGCGCTCGCAGCAGCTGGCCAAGGCCGCACAGGATGCCGGCCACTTCGATCGCGAGATCTTCGCCGTCGAGGCCCCTGTCCTCGACGAGGAGGGGAACCCCACCGGCGAAGTCCAGGTCGTCACGCAGGATCAGGGCATCCGCGACACCAACCTCGAAGCGCTCGCCGGTCTCAAGACCGTGCTCGAGGGCGGGTATCACACGGCGGGCACGTCATCGCAGATCTCGGACGGCTCCTCGGCGATCCTGCTGATGGACGAAGACGTGGCCAAGGGCCTCGGCCTCAAGCCCCGCGCGCGAATCCTCGCGCAGCGCCTCGTCGGCGCCGACCCGTACTTCCACCTCGATGGGCCGGTCCAGGCCACTGAGAAGGTGCTGGAGATTGCCGGCATGACGATGGACGACATCGATCTGGTCGAGGTCAACGAGGCGTTCGCGTCGGTTGCGATGTCAATGGCCACGGTCCACGAAGTCCCGGACGAGAAGCTCAACGTGAACGGCGGTGCCATCGCGCTCGGCCACCCGGTCGGCAACACGGGTACCCGCCTCATCACGACCGCGCTGCACGAGCTCGAGCGTCGCGATGCGTCCACCGCCCTGATCACCATGTGCGCTGGTGGCGCGCAGGCGGCCGGCACGATCATCGAGCGCATCTAGTCATGGCGAAGAACGCTTTCGCGTCTGAGGCGGACTACGTCGTCGTCGGCGGTGGCAGCGCCGGATGTGCCGTCGCCGGCCGGCTGGCCGCATCCGGCGCCAGCGTGATCCTCATCGAGGCCGGCAAGAACGACCGCCGCAACTACATGGTCAACAAGCCCGGCATGATCGGGCCGATGCACGCCGAGCCGAAGCTCAAGGCGACCGTCGACTGGGGCTTCCACACGGTCCCCCAGGTACACGCCCGCCATCGTGAGCTCCCGCAGCCGCGTGGCAAGGTCCTCGGTGGATCGAGCTCGATCAACGGTCTGCTCTGGGTGCGGGGCAACCGGGCGAACTACGACTCTTGGGCCGCTGAGGGCAACGTCGGCTGGGACGCCGATTCGGTCAACAAGGTGTACCAGCGAGTCGAGGACTTCGAGGACGGGGCCGACGCCTTCCGAGGCGCCGGCGGCCCCATCAAGGTCACCCGGCACAACCAGCCGACCGAAGCCTCACTGAGCTTCCAGCAGGCGGCCGCCGAGACGCTGTCGGTCAAGATCGTGCACGACTACAACGGCGCCGAGCAGGAGGGCGTCAGCATCTTCCAGCAGAGCGCCGCCGGAGGACGCCGTTACTCGGCCGCCCGTGGCTACCTGCACAACCAGAACCTGCCCACTCTCAGCACGCTGACCGAGGTGCACGCGACGAAGATCGTCATCGAGAATGGCCGCGCCGTCGGCGTCCAGGTGTCCGACCGCAAGGGCATGCACCGCGTCGTGCGCGCCGGCAAAGAAGTCATCGTGTCGGCCGGCGTCTTTGGCTCACCGCAGCTGCTCATGCTTTCGGGCATCGGCCACGCCGATCACCTCACGCAGCATGGCATCACCCCGATTCAGGAACTGCCGGTCGGCGACAACCTGCACGAC
>DATFFJ010000305.1:0-4807 GCA_035250065.1 Aeromicrobium sp.
ATTGTCTGAGGTCTCGGGTAGACAGGGGAAACCTGCTCGAGGAGCCGATCCCTGACACGAAGCTGCTCGACTTCGCCTGACGGAGGAACCATGAACCACGGCTTGGCCTCAGCTGGCCTGTCGATCGTGTGCGAGACCTGCGAATGCGACATCGACTTTCCCGACGACTATGCCGATCTCGGCGTGTGTCGCCAGTGCGGTGTCGCCTTCCTGATCGACGCGCCCGCGCACGACAGCTCCGATCAAAGCGCGGTGGGTTAGCCGAGCAGGATCGCCAGGCCGCGGTCGAACGACGGATCCAGGTCTGGATCAGGCTCGATCGCACCGAGCGCGCTCGCCTGGCGATGCAGCTGGGTGGCTTGGGTGTGCCCGATCACGTAGATCAGCAGCGTGCGGGCGAGGTCGGGTGAGGACTGCTTGGCCAAATTCTCCTCGAGCTCCGACAGCCCGAGCCGGAAGGCGGATGCGGTCGCGACCACCTCGGCGCCGTCCCGGACGGCCAGCATCGCGTCGCGGAGCCGATGACTTGAGGCGACAAGATCGAGATCCACGGCCACTCCGCCCACGATGCGCTCGGCCATGAGGCCGAGAAGGCTCTGCTTGTTGGCGACATGGTGGTACAGCGCGCTGGGCTGGACATCCAGCGCTGCGGCCACTCGACGCATCGAGCAGAACTCCAGCCCCCACGTGTCGAGGACGTCGAGCGCCGCTGTGACGATGTCGTCCCGGTTCATCTCGCACCGCTCATGGCCCGACAGCTCCGTGCTCGACGCAGGCCGCCGCCCAGCCGCGCGGCGTCACCTGGACCTTCATCCGGCGACGACACTGGACGCAGTAGCGCGGCGGCTCCATGGCAAGGCGCTGCTGACATGACGAGTGGTCTCTGGTGTCGACGTCCTCGCCGCAGTGACCACAGAACATCAGAGCGTCTTCGAGAGTTCCTTGATCGGCATCTCGAGCTCGCCCAGCAGCGCAATGTCCTCGTCGGCATTGCGGCCGAGCGTGGTGAGGTAGTTGCCGACGATGACGGCGTTGATTCCGCCGAGAAGACCTTCACGCGTCCCCAGGTCGCCGAGGGTGAGCTCGCGGCCACCGGCGTAACGCAGGATCGTGCGCGGCATGGCCAGTCGGAACGCGCCGATGGCACGCAGGGCATCGGCCGAGGACATGACCTCCTGGTCACCGAAGGGCGTACCCGGGCGGGGGTTGAGAAAGTTCAGCGGGACCTCGTGAGGGTCGAGCGAGGCGAGTTCGGCAGCGAGTTCGGCTCGCTGCTCGAGCGTCTCCCCCATCCCGACGAGGCCGCCACAGCACAATTCCATGCCGGCTTCGCGGACCATCTGGCATGTCTCCCACCGCTCCTCGTAGGAGTGCGTGGTGACGACCTGCGGGAAGTACGACTTGGCCGCCTCGAGGTTGTGGTTGTAGCGGTGGACGCCCCACGCGGCGAACTGGTCGACCTGCTCCTGGGTGAGCATGCCGAGCGACAGTGCGATGTTGATGTCGACGGCCGCGTTGATCGCGTCGATGCCCTCCTTGACCTGCTGCATGAGGCGCCCGTTGGGCCCACGGACGGCGGCGACGATGCAGAACTCGCTCGCGCCGGTGGCCGCGGTCTCCTTGGCCGCCTGGACCAGTTCGGGGATGTCGAGCCACACCGAGCGCACTGGGGAGTCGAACAGGCCGGACTGGCTGCAGAAATGGCAGTCTTCGGGACACCCGCCGGTCTTCAGGCTGACGATGCCCTCGACCTCGACGTCGGGCCCGCACCATTTCATGCGCACGGCATGGGCGAGTTCGAGCAGGGCCGGCACCTCGTTGTCGGGAAGCTGCAGGACCTGCACCAGCTGGTCTCGGTCCAGCCCACGACCTTCTTCGAGTACCTGCTGACGAGCGACCTCGAGGATGGGGGTTACCGCCCGCGAGGGCAGCGAGGGGGCGACAGACATGGCCCGCAGCCTATCCTGAACACTGTTCAGGAGAACCGTCACCCTCCGGACTTGGAGGTGATGATGCGTGGTGCTCGATCAGCTCATGTAGCGCGAGCCGAGCTTCGTCAGGAGCTCTTGGTGATCGCGGTACCACTCGACCGTGCGCTTGACGCCTTCCTCGAATTCCACTTGCGGTGCGAACCCGAACTCGTGCAGCTTGCCCGAGTCGAGGAATTGGTCGGGGATCTCGATGAAGTTGTCCGGCTTCGGAATGGTCTCCGGCTCGAAAGACGTGCCGAGGACGCTTTGCAGCGTGCTGATGACGCCGATGACGCTCTGGATGTTGCTGTAGTCCTCCACCGGACGTCCGGTGCGCGACTCAAACGACCCGACGTTGTAGGCCGACCAGCCATACGTCGCGGCACCCGTTCGCGGCATCGGATCGGCGTAATGCCGCTCGGTGTTCTCGGCCAGGTGGAGGTACGCGTCGACGAGGTCCTCCACGTAGATGTACTCCCGCAGCACCTCGGCGTTGCCGAGATTGATCACTGGAGGCTTGCCGGCCATCAACCGCAGCAAGGTGCGCGGGATCAGGCGGGAGAAGTTGAGATCGCCCGGGCCGTAGATGTTGCAGCTGCGCACGACGAGCACGGGAAGCTTGTACTGAAACGCATACGTCTGCGCCATCAGGTCCGCGGCGGCCTTGGACGCGCTGTAGACGTCGAGGCCACGCAGCGCGTACGGCTCTCGGTACGGAAGGGGCTCGGAGTCGTCGGCGTCTGCGTGATCTCCGTACGACTTGTCTGTCGAGGCGATGATGACACGCGGGATGTTGTTGATCCGGGCCGCCTCAAGCAGGTTGAGCGTCGGCTCAATGTTGTTGATGAAGGTGGTCATGGGCGCGTTCGCGGCGTCACTGACGATCGCCGAGGCAGCCAGGTGGAAGATCGTGTCGATCTGGTGGCGATTGCAGATGCGCTGCACCTGGGGGAAGTCGAGCATCTCGCAGACCTCGACGTCAGGCCGCTGCTCATTGCCGATCAGATCGGCGGTCGGCACTGGGCGACTGTGCCGGACCGTGATCGTGACGACCGCTCCCCGACGCATCAACGTCCGGGCCAGGTTCGTCGCGACAAATCCATCGCCGCCGGTGATGAGGACACGCTTTCCGTACCAGAAATCAGCCACGGAGACACCCTACTGGCGCTCTACCGCGCGCGCGGCCGGACCCGCCTTAAAACCCCGTCGGCCGACGACCACCCGGGCCGCATCTCTATTCTGAACACTGTTCAGGAGAACGCACGCCCCCCGGAATGAAGGACCGATGAACGCCGACGACATCCTGGCCGCCGACGCGGCACATGTCTGGCATCCCTACGCGGCGGTGGGCGCCACGCCCTTCGGTGTCGTCACTGGGGCTGAAGGCGTTCGGCTCGAGTTCGCTGACGGCACGGTCGCCATCGACGCGATGTCGTCCTGGTGGGCAGCCATTCACGGCTACCGCAATCCGACCCTCGATGCCGCCGCGATCGACCAGCTCGGCCGAGCGGCCCATGTGATGTTCGGCGGGCTGACCCATGAACCGGGAGTCACTCTCGCGACACGGCTGGCGGCGATGACCGGACTGGATCACGTCTTCTTCGCCGACTCCGGGTCGGTGAGCGTCGAGGTGGCCCTCAAGATGGCCCTCCAGTTCCAGCGCGGGACGGGCCATCCCGAACGGACGCGCTTCGTCACGATCGCGGGCGGGTATCACGGCGACACGTTCGGCGCGATGAGCGTCTGCGACCCGATCAGCGGCATGCACTCGATGTTCACCGACGTGCTCCGCCAGCAGACGTTCCTGCCGCGACCGCCCGCCGGCCTCGATGTAGACATCGCGGCATGGTCGACCGAGTGCGCGTCGATCCTCGACGGCCTTGACGACGTGGCCGCGATCATCATCGAGCCTGTCCTGCAGGGTGCCGGCGGTATGTACATCTACCCGCCGGCGGCGGTGCGGTGGCTGGCCGAGCAGGCGAGCGACCGCGGATGGTTGCTCGTGCTCGACGAGATCGCCACCGGCTTCTTCCGACTCGGCGAGACGTCCTTCGCCTTCGAGCGGGTCGGCGTGAGACCGGACATCGTGTGTGTCGGCAAGGCGCTCAGCGGCGGCTACCTCAGCCTGGCCGCGACCATGTGCACCCGCGAGGTCTCCGACGGCATCGACGCCTCCGAGTCCGGCGTGCTCATGCACGGCCCGACGTACATGGCCAACCCGCTGGCCTGCGCTGTGGCGAACGCCAGCCTCGAACTCCTGGCCACCCACGACGTGCCCGACCGCATCAGGGCGATCGAGACCGGCCTGACCAGCGGGCTGGCGCCAGCTCGCGGAATACCCGGAGTCGCCGACGTGCGCACCCTCGGTGCCGTCGGCGTGATCCAGCTCGAGCATCCGGTCGACCTCCCGTCGGCCACCCGCGCCGCACTCGACCATGGCGTCTGGATTCGCCCGTTCGGACACCTCATCTATGCCATGCCGCCGTTCATCACCTCGCCGGCCGACGTGGAGCAGATCGCCGTAGCCATGCTGGCGGCCGCGAAGGCGAGTGCCGCGTGAGTTTCGACGATTGGCTCGCAGCGCGCGCCGACGAACGCCGGGCGGCTGGCCTCGAGCGGACGCTCCCCCAGGCACCCGCGTCGGACCTCATCGACCTCGCCGGCAACGACTACCTGGGCTTCGCGCTGGACTCACGCGTGGTGAAGGCCGCCAGTGCAGCCGCCGAGCTGTGGGGTGCGGGCGCCGGCGCGTCGCGACTGGTCACCGGCACGCTGCCAGTGCACGAGACACTGGAGCCGGCGCTGGCGCAATGGACCGGCCGGCCGGCCGCCGTGGC
>DATFFJ010000306.1:0-5363 GCA_035250065.1 Aeromicrobium sp.
GAAGCTCGACGACGAAACCAACGAGCGTCGCCAGGCTGCGGTGGCCACGATCGAGCGCGAGCGCTACGAGCTGCAGCGCGAGATCGAGCACCTGCGCGCGTACGAACGTGAGTACCGGGCTCGGCTCAAGAACTACTTCCAGAGCCAGCTCGATCAGCTCGCCGCCAACGAGCAGGCTCCTGCCGAGTCGAACATGGTGTCGTCCGACGCCGGCCGCCGCGCCAAGACCGACGACGCACTCTGAGCTGACGCTGTCGGCGAGGCTTAGGCCTTGGCCAACGTGAACTGAAGGCCCAGTTCGTCATCACCGAAGGTGGTGGCAGCTGGGTCTTCAGTCATTTCCACGGCCAGCACTTCGTCCGCCACGTCCGTGCCATGAGCAGCTATCGCGGCGCGGACCTCGGCGGTGCCCGACCAGCGCAGCGTGATGCGGTCAGTGACGTTCAGACCAGAGGACTTCCGGGCTTCCTGGACGGCGCGGATGATGTCGCGCGCGACGCCGGCACGACGCAGGTCGTCGTCGAGCTCGAGGTCGAGCGCGACCGTCTCGCCCTGGTCGTTGACCACAGACCAGCCCTCACGGGGACGCTCCGAGAGGATGACGTCGTCCGGTCCGACGGTGACGTCGCGGCCTTCGACCGTCACGACCGCCGAACCGGCGGCCAAGGCGGCGGCAAGCTTGGCGGCGTCGGCCTCGGCAATGGCCTGGGCGACCTTCGGGGTCTCCTTGCCGAACTGCTTGCCGAGGTTCCGGAAGTTGCCCTTGGCCGAGTAGTCGATGAGCTCGCCGGTGTTGGCGAACGAGTCGAGTGCGCGGACGTTCAGCTCCTCGGCCACCTCTGTACGCAGGTCCGCGGTCAGTGCCTCATATGCATGGGTGGCGACGACGGCTCGGCGCAGTGGCTGGCGGGTCTTCGCCTTCGCCTCAGCCCGGGCGGCGCGGCCCAGCTCGACGATGCGCCGAACCAGTGCCATCTGGTCATTGAGGCCTTCATCGATGAGCGAGGGATCGCCGTTCGGCCACGGCGCCAGGTGAACCGACGCCGGCAGTGACTCGTCCGTCGAGCTGAAGAGGTCCTGCCAAACCCGTTCGGTGATGAAGGGCGTGATGGGCGCCATGACGAGGGTCAAGAGCCGCAGTGTCTCGTGCAGCGTGGCCAGGGCGGATGCGTCACCGTCCCAGAAGCGACGTCGTGACCGGCGGACGTACCAGTTCGACAGCAGGTCGATGAACGCGGCGATCTGCCCGCCGGCGCGCTGCGTGTCGAAGTTCTCCAAGGCGTCCGTCACCTGGCTGATCAGGCGGTTCGCCTCGCCGAGAATCCATCGGTCGAGCGTCGGCCGCTCGGCGAGCGCAGGCGCGTCAGCGGTCGCGGGCGACCAGTCGTTCGCCTTCGCGTAGAGCACGTGGAACGCCACCGTGTTCCAGTACGTCAGCAGAACCTTGCGCACGATCTCGCTGAGCGCGTTGTGGCCGATGCGGCGCGCGGACCACGGCGAACCCGAGCACGCCATGAACCACCGCAGAGCATCGGCGCCATGCTCATCCATGAGGGGTACCGGCAGCAGGATGTTGCCGAGGTGCTTGCTCATCTTGCGACCGTCCTCGGCCAGGATGTGGCCGAGGACGACGACGGACTCGTATGAGCTCTTGTCGAAGACCAGCGTCCCGACCGCCATCAGCGAGTAGAACCAGCCGCGGGTCTGGTCGATGGCCTCACAGATGTACTGCGCCGGGTATGCCTGCTCGAAGCGTTCGGCCGAGCCCTCGACATGCGGATAGCCCCACTGCGCGAAGGGCATGGAACCGGAGTCGAACCACGCGTCGATGACTTCGGGTACCCGCCGATAGGTGCCCTCTTCTCCGTCGATGGTGAAGGTGATGTCGTCGATGTAGGGCCGGTGCGGGTCGGTGTCGCTGACGTCATGGCCGACGTATTCGGAGAGCTGCGCGAGCGACTCGACGCAGATCAGCTTGCTGGGATCCGCGTCGTTGCGCCAGATCGGCAGAGGCGTCCCCCAGTACCGATTCCGGGAGAGGGCCCAGTCGATGTTGTTGTTCAGCCAGTCGCCGTAACGGCCGTGCTTGATCGTGTCCGGGTACCAGGTGGTCTTCTCGTTCTCGGCCAGCAGGTCATCCTTGATGACCGTGGTGCGGATGTACCAAGCCGGGAGCGCGTAGTAGAGCAGCGGCGTGTGGCAACGCCAGCAATGGGGGTATGCGTGCTCGTATGGCACGTGCCGGAACAAGAGAGAACGGGCCGCAAGATCGTCGAGCAGCATCGGATTGGCATCGCGGAAGAACAGGGTGCTGGCGACGCCGACCTCGGCCATGAAGTGGCCGGTCTCATCGATCGGGTTGACCATCGCGACGCCGTTGCGCCGGCAGGACGCGAAATCGTCCTCGCCGAATGCGGGGGACTGGTGCACCAAGCCGGTGCCGTCGGTGGTGGTGACGTAGTCCTCGACGACGACGAAGTGAGCACGCGGTTCCTGCCCGCCCTCGCGTTCAGGCCATGCGATGGCGTCGAACGGGCGCTGATACGTCCAGCCGGTCATGGCGTTGCCGGTGAACCGCTCGCGGATCGTCCAGCCGTCACCCAAGGCCTTCTCCACCAGCGGTTCGGCGACCACCAACGATTCCGTGCCGTTGCTCGCCAGGACGTAGGTGACGTCGCCCTTGACCGCCACCAGCGCATTGGACACGAGCGTCCACGGCGTGGTCGTCCACACCAGCAACGACGCCTCGCCCGCCCAAGGGCCCGAAGTGAGCGGGAACCGGACGTAGATCGATGGGTCGGTGATGGTCTCGTAGCCCTGGGCTAGCTCATGATCGGACAACGTGGTGCCGCATCGCGGACAATACGGAGCGACGCGGAAGTCCTCCGCCAACAGCCCTTTCTCGAAGATGCGCGCCAGAGCCCACCAGACGCTCTCGACATACTCGGGATCCATCGTCCGGTACGGCTTCGACATGTCGACCCAGTAGCCCATCCGACGCGTCATGTCTTCGAACAGGTCGACGTTGCGGAGAACCGATTCCCGGCAGCGGTCGTTGAAGGCGGCGATGCCGTAGGCCTCGATGTCGGGCTTGCCGTTGAAGCCCAGCTCCTTCTCGACGGCGATCTCGACGGGCAGCCCGTGGCAGTCCCAGCCGGCCTTGCGCTCGACGTGGAGACCGCGCATCGTCTGGAACCGCGGGAAGACGTCCTTGAACACGCGCGCCTCGACGTGGTGTGTGCCCGGAGTGCCGTTCGCCGTCGGCGGCCCCTCGTAGAACGTCCACCGAGGGGCATCCGCGGTCGCCTCCAACGACGCTGCGAAGGTGCCCTGCTCATCCCACCAGGCGATGATCTCGCGCTCGAGCTGCGGTAGGTCGATGTGAGCAGGCACCGCGCGATAGGTGGGGCGATCAGTCACGCGGGAAGTCTAGTGAGTGCATGGACGTCGATATCGGGCGCGCCCAGTTGATAAACCCCCCTCTGGGGTCTACTGTCCCCCGCATGCCACGAAGCACCTTGGTTGTTCGCGCGGACGAGAAGCCGTGGACCATCGCGGAGGAACGCGAGGTTCGAGGCGCCCTCGAGGAGGACCTCGTGCGGCTTCGTGCTGAGCTCGACCTGTCCGCGCGTGACCTCCAGGATCTCCTGCGTGACGGCGTCGACAGCGCCGGCAACGACCAGGCCGACATCGGCTCGACGTCACTGGAACGTGATGCCGAACTGTCCTTGGCAGCCAACCAGCGTGAACTGCTGCTGCAGACCGAGAAGGCATTGGACCGGCTCAAGAAGGGCACCTACGGGCTGTGCGAGTCGTGCGGCAACCCGATCGGCAAGGGGCGGCTGATGGCGTTCCCGCGAGCCACGCTGTGCCTCGACTGCAAGCAGCGCGAGGAACGACGATAGCCCCGTCGTCTTCGGTGGCGGCGATCCGCATCTTCGCGACCGCGGCCGGATGCGTCTGGGTCCTTGATCAGGCCACCAAGGCGCTGGCGGTGGCGACGCTCGATCCGACCCGCTCGATCACCCTCGTCCCGCACGTCTTCTGGCTGACGCTCACGCGGAACTCGGGTGCTGCGTTCAGCGCCGGCGCCGAGATGACCTTTCTGTTGAGCATGATCGCGATCATCGTCGTCGTCACCGTCATCCGCATGGCGCGCCGGTTGGAGGACCGCGGTTGGGCCTTGGGGCTCGGGCTCTTGCTTGGGGGAGCGTTGGGCAACCTGACAGATCGCATCCTGCGGGCCCCCTCGCCGTTCCGCGGTGAGGTCGTCGACTTCCTTCACCTCACGCACTGGCCGGTGTTCAACGTCGCCGACATGGCCCTGACGGCTGCCGCCGTGGTGATCCTGCACCGAGGGTTCACCGGCGCCACGATGGACGGCGGCACCGACGGCGACGTCGATGAAGCCCGCACGTGAATGACCGTCCCCCGCTGGCCGGTGGCAGCGTCCCATCGGGAGGTACCCCCAAGGTCGTCGCGATTCCCGAAGGCCTTGCGGGAGAGCGCGTCGACGCGGCGCTGGCACGGCTCCTGGGCATTTCCCGGACTCGCGCGGCCGAGCTGGTGAGTGAGGGCCTGGTCGTCATCGACGGTCGGGCGCCGCAGAAGTCCGACCGCGTTCATGCCGGCGCGCTCCTGGAGGCGACCGTCCCGGCGGTCCGCACTGCAGAAGTCGTCGCTCAGCCGGTCGAAGGCGTCCGGATCGTCTTCGAGGACGACGACCTCGTTGTCGTCGACAAGCCATCCGGCGTCGCTGCACACCCGGGCGTCGGTTGGACGGGACCCACGGTCGTTGGCCACCTGGCTGGCATCGGGATCCGTATCTCGACGTCCGGTGCATCCGAGCGCCGCGGCATTGTGCAGCGCCTCGACGTCGGCACGTCCGGGCTCATGACCGTGGCGAAGTCGGAGAGCGCGTACTCGGTGCTCAAGCAGGCATTCCGCGATCGCTCGGTCGACAAGACGTACCACGCGCTGGTGCAAGGGCACCCGGATCCTCATACCGGGACGATCGACGCACCCATCGCCCGGCATCCGAAGCATGACTTCAAGTTCACGGTGCGGGCAGGCGGTCGGGCGAGCATCACGCACTACGCGACGCTGGAGGCGCACCGTTACGCCTCCCTGCTCGAGATCAAGCTCGAGACCGGGCGGACTCACCAGATTCGCGTTCATCTGAGTGCGCTGCACCACCCCTGCGTGGGGGACCCGCTCTATGGCGCGGATCCGACGCTGGCGCGGAGGCTGGGGCTGGAACGGCAGTGGCTCCACGCCGTGCATCTGGGCTTCAACCATCCCCACACCGGCGAGTACGTGGAGTTCGAGAGCCCGTACCCGGATGACCTCCAGCACGCGCTGGA
>DATFFJ010000307.1:0-2020 GCA_035250065.1 Aeromicrobium sp.
TAGGCCAGTTCCGTGCCATACATGCCGAGCGTGACGAGGATCGGCAGCGCGATGGCGAATTCGATGATCGAGTTGCCGCGCGAGTCGCGCCGCAGCTTGCGCAGCATCGAGTGCAACGGACGTTTCGACACCGCGATCATGCGCAAGACCCCGCCTTGCTGCCATAGCCTTCCTGGGTGCCGAACGGCTGGTTCTTCTTGACGGCGGTGGCGGAGAGCGTGCGGGTGCCGCCGCGATCGGTCATCAGCGGGATCGGGAACAACGGCTTGTAGGTCATCTCCACGTGATAGAGCACGACATCGCCCGAGCCGCCGTTGCCGCCCCGGCCGATGTCGGCGTCCCACTGACTGTTGCCGTTCTCGTCGGTGTAAGTCTCGCCGCCGTCGCACTCGCCGTCCTTGTTGCTGTCGTTCCACTTCTCGGGACGGCCGATGTCGGTGAAGTCGAAGTAGCTGGTGCGCGTGGATTCGATCTCGACGCCGGGGATCACCGGACCGACGACGTCCATCACCTTCTCGTCCGCCTCGGCGGTGTCCGCGCCTTCCATGGCGGAGGTACGCGCCGCTTCCTGCACCGCGCCGCTGAGCACCGCCTTGGAATAGGCCATGTGGCCGATGTCGAAGATGCCCATGATCATCATCAGGAACACCGGGGCGGCCAGCGCGAACTCGATGGCCGCCGCCCCGCGCTCTTCGCGAGGAAGCCGCCGCGCCGTGGCGAGGATGCGAGCCGGGCGCGCCATCAGTTTATCATCCGCAGTTCGCCGACGTTCTTGGCGATTTCCTGGAAGGCTTCCTCCAGTTCGTCGGCGTCGCCCGCCAGGTAGGAGCTTTCGTCCGACGCGCAGTTCTTGAGGTCGGTCGACAGGCTGGACGTGAAGGCGATCACCCAGATGCGGATGCCCTTGGCCTTGATCGCCGAACAGATCGCGCGGAAACGGGAAAGGTGGCGCGACTTGGCCTGGGTGTCACCTCCGTCGCTGGTGATGCGCCGGTCGGTTGTCTCGACGCCGTAGCTGGTCAGGCTGGTCTGGGTCGGGTCCATGTCGCCATCGGTCATGAAGATGATGTGTCGAGCGACTTCCGCACCATTGTCCGGATCAACGTTGACGTTGTTGGCAAATATCCCGTCCGGCGAACTCAGGCGTCCACCCCATATCAGGCCGAGGTCGAGATAGGTGCTGCCCGTCGCCACGAGCGAGTCCGCGTAGGCGTCGAACGCACCCTCGTCCATCTCTTCAAACAGTTGGGCTGCTGCGGGACAGGGTGTACCCTTAAGGGAATCGGTCTTTGTACCGCTAAGCAATTCCGTCGTGGCGTCGCCCGAGCGATAGTAGGACAGTTCCGGCCACATCGGCTTCCACTTGGTCGCGTCGATGGAGGGATCGGGCTCGCTATCGAGGTCGAGGTCGCGCATGTTGCTGGGCGACATGCCGGTCAGGCTATTCCACGTCACCGTCGCAGTGCGCACCGTCGCGCGCTCCTCGATGCAGCCTGGCCAGATGGCCGACGTCTGGTTCGTACCACTCGCACCGGTCGGCGTCACCGCCGCGCCACCCGCCTTGTAGGTCGCAGCCTGCGGGAAGCTCACCTGCTTGTACACCCAATGGCTGAACACCTTGTTAAGGACCGCGGGCTTGGTGCTGGTTGTCGTGGTGATCGCGCTTCGCGTTGTGTCGGTATACCAGCGGCGGTACTTGTTGTTCTGTGTACGTAGCTGACAGAAGTTGTTCCGCTTGTATTGTGGCTCCGTGACGACGGTAGTCGTGACCTGCGGGCTGGGAGCGGTCCCAACCGTGGTCGGGCCTACCGTCGTGGTGTCGCTGGCAGGTGTACTCGTCCAGACGGTTACATTAGCATTGAGAGCCGCGTTGCAGGCGATCAGCGTGTCATAATTGGTCGTGGTGCTGTACTGGACGGATGTCTGAACCGTGCCGTTCTCGGATGGAGAATAAACGGTGTTGCTGGTGACCGTCGCCGAGCCCCAACCCCACACGTCATTCCACTTCGCCTCGCGCGAC
>DATFFJ010000308.1:0-5481 GCA_035250065.1 Aeromicrobium sp.
ACGGCGCCAGCCGGATGTTTCGGTCCAGCGGATCCTTGCCGTACGGGAAGGACGAGCCGGCTGGCGTCAGGGCGATGCCAGCCTCCTTCGCGAGCTGCACCACACGGGTGGCCGTTCCCTCGACCACGTCGAGGTTGATGAAGTAGCCGCCCTTGGGCACCGACCAGGTCGCGACGCCGTGTGGTCCGAGTCGCGACTCAAGGATCTCCAGCACCGCCTCGAACTTGGGCGCGAGGATGGCGCGGTGCCTGCTCATCAGCTCGAGGACGCCGTCGGGGCTCTGCAGGAACCGGGCATGCCGGAGTTGGTTGACCTTGTCCGGGCCGATGGTCCGCTTGCCGATGTTTGCGAGATACCACTCCACGTTCGCCGGCGACGACGCGAAGAACGCCACCCCGGCGCCGGCGAAGGTGATCTTGGACGTCGACGCGAACAGATACGGCCGGTTCGCGTGGCCGGACGCGGCGCACAGGCCCAGGATGTCGGCGCTCTTGGTCCGCTCCTCGGTCAGGTGATGTACGGCGTACGCGTTGTCCCAGTAGAGCCGGAAGTCCGGGGCCGCCGTCTCCATCGCCGCCAGCTCCGCGGCCACCGCCTCCGAGACCACCGCACCGCTGGGGTTGGAGTACGTCGGGACGACCCACATGCCTTTCACGGACGGATCCTTGACGAGCTCGCGGACCGCCGCCATGTCGGGGCCGTCGTCGCGCATGTCGACGGTGACCATCCGAATGCCGTATTTCTCGGTGAGCGCGAAGTGGCGGTCGTAACCGGGCACCGGACAGATGAAGGTGATCTCGCCCTCCTGCGACCACGGCCGCGGAGAGTCCGGCGTGCCGTTGAGCAGCGCGAAGACCATCGTGTCGTGCATCAGCTCGAGGCTGGCGTTGCCCTCGGCGAGCAGCTGATCGAGTGGCACGTGCAGCAGCTCGGCGAAGATGGACCGAAGCTCGGGGAGCCCGGTCAGGCCGCCGTAGTTGCGGACGTCCGTGCCGTCCGCAGCGCGATAGTCGTCGCCCGGCAAAGCCAGCAATCCGTTCGACAGGCTGAGCTGCTCGGCGGCGGGCTTGCCCCGGGTCAGATCGAGCTTGAGCCCCGATGCCTGCAACGCCCGGTACGCGGCCGTCTGCTCGTCGAGCAGTGTGCGGATCTGGTCGGCAGAGAGGTCATGGAGCGTCACAGTTCAAACCTAGCGAGGGTGTCGTTCCGCCGCCGAACCAGTATTCCGGCCCGGCTAAGGTGACGGAGTGACCAAGGAGAACCCGACGCCGACGCGCAAGGAGGCTGAGGCAGCCCGCAAGAAGGCCCTCAAGCCGCCCATGACGCGCAAGGAGCAGGTCCAGCGCGACCGTGAAGCGCGGCGCCAGATTCGACAGCGCCAGCAGGAGGCCCTCCGGACCGGCGACGACAAGTACCTTCCGTTGCGCGACCGCGGCCCGCTCAAGCGGTTCGCTCGTGACTACGTCGACCGCCGACGGCTGGTCGCCGAGTATCTGTTGCCGATCCTGCTGCTCACGTTCATCTTGACGATGTTTCCGCAGTTCGCGACGTTCGGCATGCTCGCCTGGATGAGCGCGACGCTCGTCGCGGTCGTCGAGGAGATCTTCCTGATCCGGGGCCTCAAGAAGGAGCTCGCCCGTCGCTTCCCCGGCCAGTCCACCCGGGGAATCACGCTGTACACGATCCTGCGCACCACGCAGCTGCGTCGCTTCCGGCTGCCCCATCCGCAGGTCAAGCGCTTCGAGGAGCTCCCCGAAACGTACTGACGCCGCTATTCCGGGCTCAGCGACATCGGTCCGTAGATCTCCTTGACCCCGTCGAAGAGACGCACCTGCACGACTCCGTCGTCACGCAAGTCGTTGAACATCTCGCCGATCCACGTCTCGGCGTCACCGCGGCTGTCGAACGTCTCGGACTGCCCAATCGGCTCGCCGTCGTGGCTTTCGTAGGTCCAGAACCAGGACATCTCACGCCTCCTTGGTCGATGGCTCGACGAACGGCGGCTTGACCACGTCAAAGGCCTCGCTGCGTCCCCGGATGTCGACCACGGCCTCGTCCCCCACCTGGACCTTCGGGTCGACGAGCGCCAGGCCGATGCCGGTGCGCAGCGTCGGCGAGAACGTCCCTGACGTCACCTGCCCCACGACCGCGCCGTCGGAGAGAACGTCCATCTCGGGGCGCGGGATGCCCCGGCCCTTCGCCTTCAACCCGACGAGGTGGCGGGTGTCGCCGGCTGCACGCTGAGACTCGAGTGCTGCCTTGCCCCAGAAGTCCGGCTTCGACCAACCCACCGCCCACGAGACGCCGGCCATCACCGGCGAGATGGACGGTGAAAGCTCGTGCCCGTGCAAGGCGTAGCCCATCTCGGTCCGCAGGGTGTCGCGCGCACCCAGGCCGCAGGCGGTCAAGCCCCACTGCTCCCCGGCCCGGAACAGTTCGTCCCAGACGTCGCCCGCTGCGGCCGACGGCACGACCAGCTCGTAGCCGCGCTCGCCGGTGTATCCGGTGCGGCACACCGAGAAGTCGGAGCCGGCCAGCGATCCGGTCGCGTACGACATGTACTCGTGGCCGACCGGCAGCCCCAAGGCCGTCAGCACCTCATCGCTGCGCGTCCCCTGGACGGCGAGGACGGCGTAGTCACGGTGCTGGTTGATGACCTCGATGCCGTCTGGCGCCGCAGCTGAGAGCCGCGCCACCACTTCGGTGTTGTTGGCCGCGTTCGGGATGAGGAAGACCTCGTCATCACCACGCAGGTAGGCGATGATGTCGTCGACCACGCCGCCATCGGCGTCGCAGCACAGCGTGTATTGGGCCTTGCCCGCACGGATGCGGCCCAGGTCGTTCGTGAGGCATGAGTTGACGAAGTCGGCCGCGCCCGGACCGCGCACGAGCGCCTTGCCGAGGTGGCTCACGTCGAAGACACCGACGCCATCGCGGACGGCCGCGTGCTCCTTCAGTACGCCGCTGTACTCCAGCGGCATCAGCCAGCCGCTGAACTCGGCGAACTTCGCCCCGAATGCCTCGTGGCGGTCATGCAACGGCGACTGCAGAAGATCCATGCCCGAAACCTATAGTGACCGCCATGGCCTCGATCACCCTCAGCCGCACCGAACCCACGTCCGCCCGCGCGGACGTCCTCGTCCTCGGTGTTCGCGCCGGATCCTCGGACGACTCGTTCGCAACACAACTCGAGGCGATGAACTTCAAGGGCGAGCCGAACCAGGTCGTGACCTTCCCGGCCGGCGAGCTGGCTCGGGCACGTCTGGTCGTGGCCGTCGCGGTGCCGGCCAAGCCGACGACGGAGCAGTTGCGGCGACTGGCCGGCGCCGGCGTCCGCGCCGCCGTGGGAGCCAAGGCCACGACGATCGCGCTCGCGTTCGAACCGGCCGATGCCGACGACGTGCAGGCCGTCGCTGAGGGCGCCCTCCTCGGCTCCTACGCCTTCACCACCTACAAGACGAAGGAGAAGGACACGCTTCGGTCGATCTCACTGCTGACCTCCCTCGCCCGGCAGGCGTCGGCGACGAACGCGGTGAAGGCCGCATCGATCGTCGCCGAAGCGGTGGCCCAGGCCCGGACGTGGGTGAACACCGCGCCGGCGGACATCCGCCCGCCCGCGTTCGCTCAGGCGATCAAGGAATGGGCGGGCAGCGTCACCGACGGAGCCACGCGGGTCACGATCTGGGACGAGCGCAAGCTCGAGCGCGAGCGCTGCGGGGGAATCCTCGCCGTGGGTGCCGGTTCCGAGGTTCCGCCGCGGCTCGTCCAGCTGACCTACCGGCCTGAGAAGGCCAAGGCTCATCTCGCTCTCGTCGGCAAGGGGATCACGTTCGACTCCGGTGGCCTTTCGCTCAAGACCGGCACCGGAATGCAGACCATGAAGATGGACATGGCCGGTGCAGCCGCAGTGGCCGCCGCCATCGGTGCCATTGCCCGGCTGGGCCTCCCGATCCGGGTGACGGCGATCGCGTGCATCGCCGAGAACATGCCAAGCGGATCGGCAACCCGCCCTGGCGACATCCTCACGATGCGGAACGGCGCAACGGTCGAGGTGCTCAACACCGACGCCGAGGGGCGCCTCGTGCTCGGCGATGGGCTGGCCCTCGCCACCGAGGCCAAACCCGACGCCGTCATCGACGTCGCGACGCTGACGGGTGCGTGCATCGTCGCCCTCGGTGAACGCACGGCGGGCGTCATGTCCAACGACGAAGCCCTGCAGGGCAAGGTGGTCGATGCCGCGAAAGCTGCTGGAGAGCTGGTGTGGCCGCTTCCAATCCCGGAGGAGATGACCGAGAAGGTCAAGTCCTCAAAGATCGCCGACCTGAAACAGCACAACCCGAAGACGGCCGGTGGCGCCTTGTTCGCGGCCGAGTTCCTGCACGCGTTCGTCGGCGATGTGCCGTGGGCACACGTCGACATCGCCGGCCCGGCGTACAACGAGGACAGCCCCTACGGCTACGTGCCTTTCGGTGGAACCGGATTCGCGGTACGGACGCTCGTCCAGCTGGCGCGCGATTTCGCTCGCTAGTGCAACCCCAGGATTCTTGCGGCCTCGTCTACGGCATCCCAGTCCGCGCGGCCCCCTGCCCGATCCGGGTGAACCTTGGCCCGCGCTGCACGAATGAGCGCACGCAACTCCTCGGTTGAGGCATCCGACGCCGAGACGTCCACCGCGGCGACCCGCGCGATGGTCTGGATTGCGTCGATTTCGCGGGCGCTGCGAATCAACCGCGTCGTTGATGCGCCAGACGACTTGTCCGCCTGCTGACGGAGGGCATAGTCACGCATCCGCTTCGGCAACCCGACCCGGTTCGTGTCATAGACCGGGATGCCGACATCGCGCGCAAACCGTGCGGCCGCATCCGGCGATCCGACCGGGCGCCGGATGAACTCGCCGTCGCCGGCGACGAGCACGATCGTCGTGGGTGAGAACGACGTCTGAGGCTCCACGTAGGCCTCGACTCCGCCCTTGGTTGCACCGTGTGAAGCGACCCATTCCCGCAGCACGACGAGGTCGTCGCGAGCCACTTTCGGCCGCCGGAACAAGGGCATGGCGCAAGTGTGCATGACAGGCAAACCCCGGTGGCACGATGGTCGAGCGGAATGACAAGATGACGGTGCAATTTGAATGGGCGACTTGACTGGGCTTGAAGGCACCACCTCTGGAGGGACCGTGACGCAGACTCCTGCGGACACCACAACGTTCGACATCGTCATCCTGGGGGCGGGCAGCGGTGGTTATGCCGCGGCGCTCCGGGCCGCCCAGTTGGGCAGGAAGGTCGCCCTCATCGAGAAGGAGAAGGTCGGCGGTACGTGCCTGCACGTCGGATGCATCCCGACCAAGGCGCTGCTGCACGTGGCCGAGGTCGCCGACGAGATCAACCACAGCGACACCTTCGGCCTGGCCAGCACCCTGGACTCCATCGACATGAAGGGTGTGCTGGCGTTCAAGGACGGCGTCGTCGGCCGGCTCTACAGCGG
>DATFFJ010000309.1:0-7280 GCA_035250065.1 Aeromicrobium sp.
AGGTGCCACCGGAGTCCTTCGTCACGAGGACATCGATGTCATGCTCGTCGAACATCGCTCGCTCGGAATCGAGTGAGTAAGGACCGCGGCTCAGGATCAGCGTCCACGAGGCCGGCAGGACGACGTTCGGGGAGTCCACCACCCGGGCCACGGCCCGGTGCCGCTCGAGCGGTCCGAGGAAATGGTTCAAGGCCTGCCGGCCCACGGTGAGGAACGGGCGCTCACCCGAATCCGCAGCTGTCGTCGCGGCCTCATCGTGATCGGCGACCCAGTGCCACGTGTCGGCGCCCGGCGCTGACCCCCAGCCGGGCCGCTCGAGCCGGAGCAGCGGGATGTTGTCGGCCGCGCAGGCCGCGGCGGCGTTGCGACTCATGCCTTCAGCGAACGGATGCGTCGCGTCGATGACCGCCTCGACCCGTTGCTCAGCCAGGTACGCACGCAGGCCCGGCACGCCACCGAAGCCGCCGATCTGTACGGCGCCGACGGGCAATCGGGGTTGCGCCACCCGACCGGCCAGCGAGGAGACGAAGCGGAGACCTTCGGTCTGCAACAGCACAGCGAGCTCGCGGGCCTCGGCCGTGCCGCCGAGCAGCAGGATCATGCGCGCTGCGCCTCGGCACCCGGTGCCAACAACGGGACCTCGGGGGCTCCGGTGCGCGCCAACTCCAGCAGTGCGTCGACGTCCAGGTGCTCCTCGGCCAGGTCTCCCAGGAGGTTGAGTCGTTCCTCCCGTGCCGACGCGAAGCTGATGGTCGAGGGCTGCCAGGTCTGCCCCACTGCCGCCGCGACCAGATCGAGCAGGGCCGCGCGCGTTTCGTCCGACTCCAAGGCGCCGTGCCGCATCGTGCCCATGACCGCGCCGGAACTGATCCAGCCACCCATGTCGTCGGCGTGACCGACATCGACGCGGCCGTGATGGATCTCGTAGGCGCCGTCGTCGTGGGCTCGCAGAACCTTGTCCTCGGCGAAGGTGGTCGTCGCGTCCAGCAACGCAAGCCCATAGACGTCGACCATGCTCGGGCCCTCGACACCCGCCGGATCATGGATGCGACGGCCGAGCATCTGGAAGCCGCCACATATGCCCAGGACCGGTCGCCCGGCCGAGGCATGCGCGACGATGGCGCGGTCCAAGCCTCGAAAACGCAGCCAGGAGAGGTCCGCGATCGTGGCACGCGTGCCGGGGAGGACGACGAGGTCGACTCCGGCGACGGCGCCCGGATCGCTGATCCACGAGACCTCGACACCGGGCTCGAGGCTGAGCGCGTCGATGTCGGTGAAGTTGCTGATCCGTGGAAGACGGATCACTCCGACAGCCAGCGGGCGGCGCCGACGGCGTCCCAGGCCGGGCTCCACCCGCGTCGCCAGGTCGAGGGCATCCTCGGAGTCGAGCCAGACGTCGGGGCTCCACGGAAGGACGCCGTAGGTGGGGCGGCCGGTCAGCTCGGTCAGCCGTCGGACGCCCGGCTCGAGCAGGTCGCCGTTCCCGCGGAACTTGTTGATGACGAAGCCCGAAATCAAACGCTGATCGTGCGCCTCGAGCAGCGCCACGGTGCCGAAGAGGGAGGCGAAGACGCCGCCGCGGTCGATGTCACCCACCACGACGACCGGAATGTCCGCGTGCCGGGCGAGACCCATGTTCGTGTAGTCGCCGGCCCGCAGGTTGATCTCGGCCGGGCTGCCTGCGCCCTCGCACAGGATCACCTCGAAGCGGGTCGCCAAATCGTCGAATGCGGCAAAGGCAGCCTCGGCGAGGTGGGTTCGACCTCCGATGAATTCTTCCGACGAGATCGTCCCCGACGGCTGGCCGTTGACCACCACGTGGCTGCGGTGGTCGCTGCCTGGCTTGAGAAGAACCGGGTTCATCGCCGTCTCCGGCATCACCCCGGCAGCGAGCGCCTGGACCCACTGGGCTCGTCCGATCTCACCGGCCGAACTCCCATTGGACACGCTCCCGACGACCATCGAGTTGTTCGACATGTTCTGCGCCTTGAACGGCGCCACGGCGATGCCCCGACGATGAAAGGCGCGACAAAGCGCCGCCGTCACGAGTGACTTCCCGGCGTCAGATGTCGTCCCTGCCACCAGGAGCGCGTGTGCCATCGGCCTTACGTTAGTCGCGAAGGCTCCCCACGGCCCTCCAGCGTCGATAGTTTGACGCCATGGCCCTGGATCAGGATCTTCGAATCGCCATTGACGGGAAATGGCGTCACGTGCGCGTGGCCGCTCGGCAACAGCTGGCCGACCTGAATCTCGCCTTCAACCACGAGTTGAGCATGGAGGAGGCGCGCGAGCGCACCCTCGCGCAGTTGAAGGACCTCGTCCCATCCGGCATTCCAGCCGCCGGGTTCCGCACTGAGCACGGTGGTACCGGTGACCCGGGCATGGCCGTGACCGGCATCGAGATGCTGGCACAGTTCGACCTGTCCCTCATGGTCAAGGCGGGCGTGCAGTGGGGGCTCTTCGGCGGGGCGGTGGCGAACCTCGGCACCGACCGGCACATCAGCCTGATCCCGGACATCATCAGTCTGGACCTCGTCGGCTGCTTCGCCATGACCGAGACCGGGCACGGCAGCGACGTCCAGAACCTGGAGACCACGGCGACCTACGACCCGGAGACCCAGGAATTCGTCATCCATTCGCCGACGGCGAACTCCCGCAAGGACTACATCGGCAACGCGGCCAAGCACGCCACGATGGCGGCTGTCTTCGCGCAGCTCGATACGCCCGACTCCAACGGCGGGGTCGTGCGGCACGGCGTGCACTGCTTCCTGGTGCCCCTGCGTGACGGCAAGGGCCGGGACCTTCCCGGCGTGACCACCTCCGACTGCGGTCACAAGGGCGGCCTGCGGGGCGTCGACAACGGCCGCATCATGTTCGACGAAGTTCGGATCCCGCGCGAGAACCTGCTCAACAAGTACGGAGACGTGGCCGAAGACGGCACCTACACCTCGCCGGTCGAGAACGTGAACCGCCGATTCTTCACGATGCTCGGCACCCTGGTGCGCGGTCGGGTGAGCGTGGGCGGCTCAGCCAGCGCCGCCGCCGAGGTCGCCCTGACCATCGCCGGCAAGTACGCCCTCAAACGACGCCAGTTCGGGCCCGCTCCGGACGAGGAAGTCCTCCTCATGGATTACCGGACGCATCAGCGTCGGCTCCTGCCCTTGATCGCGCGCTCGTACGCCTACCGCTTCGCACAGAACCAGCTCGTGGCCCGCATGCACCGGTTGCAGTCCAGCGACGCGCCGGACGAGCACGAGCAGCGCGAGCTGGAGACTCGAGCGGCCGGCCTGAAGGCGGTGCAAACGTGGCACGCGATCGACGCCATCCAGGAGAGCCGTGAAGCGTGCGGCGGCGCCGGCTACCTGACCGAGAACCGGCTGGTGCTGCTGCGACGCGACGTCGACGTGTTCGCCACCTTCGAGGGTGACAACTACGTCCTACTGCAGCTGCTGGCCAAGGATCTGCTGACCAAGTACGCGAAGGAGGTCGCGGGCCTCGATCCGGTGGGCCTGGCCCGGTTTGCCGCCGACTCATTCGTCGAAACCGTCAGGGAACGCACGACCGCAGGCCAGCTGATCCAACGGCTCATCGACGCCCGGCCGGGGAAGGGCGACGACGGCGACCTCCTGGACCTCGGCACGCACTTGAACATGTTCGAGGATCGCGAGGAGCACCTCCTGGAGACCCTGGCCCGCCGCATGCGCCGCGCCGCCAAGGCCGAACCCGATGAGGCGTTCCGCATCTTCAACAACGCGCAGGACCACCTCATCCACGCCGCCAAGGCGCACATCGACCGCGTCGTCCTGGAGGCCTTCACCGCCGGCATCGGCCGGTGCGAGGAAGGAGAGGCCGCCGATCTGTTACGGGAGGTGTGCACGCTGTATGCGCTGAGCACGATCGAGGGCGACCTCGCCTGGTTCATGGGGCACAACCGACTGTCGATCGCGCGCGCCAAGGAAGTGACGCCACTGGTCAACGCGCAGTGCGAGAAGCTGCGGCCGCACACCGAAGCGCTGGTCGAGGGCTTCGGCGTCGCCTGGGGCGCGCTGAAGATCCCGATTCTGGACTAGTCGCCGGTCACTCCTCGAAATCGCCGGCGCGCACCGTGCGCAGGACCTTGAACAGCTGTTCGCGATCGGCCGTGTCGAGCACCTCAAGCCCGAAGTCGATGTCCATGAGCGCCTTGGTCGCACGCGTCAGCACCTTCTGGCCCTTGGGGGTCAGGGAGGCGTAGACCCTGCGCCGATCGGCCTCGTCCGGCGTGCGGTCCACCAAGCCCCCACTCACCAGCCGGTCGATGGCGTTGGTCACCGAGGTCGGATGCACCATGAGCCGCTGGCCGATGACGCTCAACGGCAGCCGGCCCTCCCGACTGAACGAGAGAAGGCGCATCACCTCGAACCGCGCGAACGTCAGGTCGAACGGCTTGAGCGCACGGTCGAACTCGCTCAAGAGCAGCTGTTGGACTCGCATGATCGAGGTCGCGACGCGCATGGACGAAGCGTCGCCGACGTGCTTCTCCCACAGAATGCCCGCCCGTTCGATGGGGTCGAACGGCAAACGCTCCCCGTCTCCCATGACGCCATCCTAGGGAGCGGGTGTCACCCATGACGTGCATTTACTTTGATGTCCGACTATTGTAGGTCCCATGAAATCCCTCCACGTGCCTGAGCACCCAGTCCGCGTGGTGACAGCGTCGAGTCTGTTCGACGGCCACGACGCGAGCATCAACATCATGCGGCGGATCCTTCAGGCCCAAGGAGCCGAGGTGATCCACCTCGGGCACAATCGCTCGGTCCAGGAGGTTGTCGACGCGGCCGTCGAGGAAGACGTGCAGGCCGTGGCCATCAGCTCCTATCAAGGCGGTCACGTCGAGTACTTCGAATACCTCGTTCAGCTGCTCGCCGAGCAGGGCGCGGGTCACGTGCGCGTTTTCGGCGGTGGGGGCGGGGTCATCGTTCCGGCCGAGATCGAACGGCTCGCGGAATCGGGCGTCACGATCTTCTCCCCCGACGACGGCCAGCGGCTGGGGCTCGCGGCCATGGTGAACCAGATCATCGCCGCCGGGGACTTCGCGCTCGATCAGCCGCCCGATGGGCTCGGAGCGCCGGCCGATATCGCCCGCGCCGTGACGCTGGCCGAGAACGGGCAGCTGGACGACGCGATCCGCGCAGCCGCTGCGGACCGCACGACGCCCGTCTTGGGAATCACCGGCACGGGTGGTTCGGGCAAGAGTTCGCTCACGGACGAACTCGTCCGGCGGTTCCGTACCGACCACGATGACGAGCTGACCATTGCCGTCGTGGCCATCGATCCGACCCGCCGTCGCGGTGGCGGCGCGCTCCTCGGCGACCGCATCCGGATGAACGCGCTGGCTTCCGGCAAGACGTTCTTCAGGTCCCTGGCGACCCGCGGTGGTCATGAGATCCCGGCCAACCTCGCCGACGTCATCAGCGTGCTCAAGGCCGCAGAGTTCGACCTCGTCATCGTCGAGACACCGGGCATCGGACAGGGCGATGCGGGCATCACCCCATTCGTGGACACCTCGCTGTACGTCATGACGCCGGAGTTCGGCGCCGCATCCCAGCTGGAGAAGATCGACATGCTCGACTTCGCCGACGTCGTCGCCATCAACAAGTTCGAGCGCCGTGGCGCTGCCGACGCCATGCGCGACGTGGCCCGCCAGCTGATCCGCAATCGCGAGGCGTTCAACGCGAAGCCGGAGGACATGCCCGTGTTCGGGACCTCCGCCGCGACGTTCAACGACGACGGTGTCACCGCGCTGTACCAAGAGCTCGCCCGCCAGCTCGGGTTCGAGCTGGGGGTGCTGCCGCGCGTGGAGACGAAAGCGTCGACGAGCATCCATGCGATCGTCCCGGCCGAGCGCATTCGCTATCTCTCCGAGATCAGCGAAACCGTCCGAGGGTTCCATTCCGAGACGACCCGACTTGCCGAGTTGGCCCGGTCCGCCCAAGCCGTCGACCGGGTGCGCGAACTCGGGGCTGACGTGACGGTCGATGTTGACCTTCCCGCGGACGTCCGGGACGAACTCGCCGCGTGGCCGCAGGTCGTGGCCACGTACGATGCCAACCCGGGCCGGACCTCGCTCAGCGGGACCCTGATCCCCCGCGTCGCCGTGCCGCGCACCGAGGACGCCGGCGAACTCGTCCGCTATTGGCGCCGCGAGAACCTGCCGGGGCGGTTCCCGTTCACCGCCGGTGTCTTCCCGCACAAGCGCCAGGACGAAGACCCGGCGCGCATGTTTGCCGGTGAGGGCGACCCGTTCCGCACCAACCGGCGGTTCAAGCTCCTGTCCGAGGGGCAGCCGGCCACCCGTCTTTCGACCGCGTTCGACTCGGTGACGCTGTACGGACGCGACCCGGCCACGCCGCCGGACGTCTACGGCAAGGTCGGCACCTCCGGAGTCAGCGTCGCAACACTCGACGACATGAAGGCGCTCTATGACGGCTTCGACCTGTCGGCCCCCTCGACGTCGGTGTCCATGACGATCAATGGGCCGGCGCCGACCCTCCTGGCGTTCTTCCTGAACACGGCGATCGACCAGGCCGAAGAGCGCTTCCGCGCCGAGCATCACCGGGAGCCGGACCCAGACGAGCGCGCCGAACTGCGCGCCAACACGCTTCGCACGGTGCGCGGCACCGTCCAGGCCGACATCCTCAAGGAGGACCAGGGGCAGAACACCTGCCTGTTCTCCACCGAGTTCAGCCTGCGATGCATGGCCGACATCCAGGAATGGTTCATCCAGAACGAGATGCGGAACTTCTACTCGGTGTCGATCTCCGGGTATCACATGGCCGAGGCAGGGGCGAACCCCATCAGCCAGCTGGCCTTCACGCTCGCCAACGCGTTCACCTACGTCGAGACGTATCTGGCGCGCGGCATGGACATCGACGACTTCGCACCCAACCTGTCGTTCTTCTTCAGCAACGGCATGGACCCGGAGTACACGGTCATGGGTCGGGTGGCGCGCCGCATCTGGGCGATCGCGATGCGCGAGAAGTACCACGCCAATGAGCGCAGCCAGAAACTCAAGTACCACGTGCAGACGTCGGGTCGATCGCTGCACGCGCAGGAGATGGCGTTCAACGACATCCGTACGACCTTGCAGGCGCTGCTCGCGCTGCAGGACAACGCGAACAGCCTGCACACCAACGCCTACGACGAGGCCGTCACGACGCCCACCGACGAATCGGTGCGCCGGGCACTCGCGATCCAGCTGGTCATCAACCGGGAATTCGGCTGGTCGATGAACGAGAACC
>DATFFJ010000310.1:0-5173 GCA_035250065.1 Aeromicrobium sp.
AAGGGACAGTTGGTCCTCGACGACAACGGCAATCAGGTCGAAGGCTTCCAAGTTCACCTCGGCGGGCTCTTGGGCGAGAACGCCGCGTTCGGCCGCAAGCTGCGTGCGCACAAGGTCACCGCAGTCGACGTCCCGGACTACATCGAGACCGTCACCCGCAACTACCTCAAGGACCGCACCGAGGGCGAACCCTTCGCGCAATGGGCGGCCCGCGCCGACGAAGAACTTCTTCGATAGCACCACCACGACTGGCAAGACCCTGGAAGGAGGGATGCAGCATGACCGCACCAGCTCTCATCGCGCTGGCGCACGGCAGCCGCGATCCGCGATCTGTCGCCACCATCAAGGCCCTGACGGAGCAGGTCGCCTGCATGCGTCCCGATCTCCGCATTGAGACCGCGTTCCTCGACTTGGCCGAACCGTCGTTCGAGCAGGCCGTCGCCCGCCTCGTTGCCGAGGGCCACGACGAGATCGTCGTCGTCCCCTTGCTGCTCTCAGAGGCCTATCACGCGAAGGTCGACGTTCCGGGCGTCATCGCGACTGCCGAAGAGCGTTACGAGGGAATCCGGATCGAGCTGACTGACGTGCTGGGCTTGGAGCCAGCGGTGTTCCACGTGCTGGACCGCCGGCTGCGGGAGGCGCTCGGACGCAATCGAGTGCGCGAACTTGACGGACTCGTGCTCGCCGGAGCCGGCTCGTCTGACCCGGTCGTGAACGCTGCCATCGCTCGCGCTGCGCGTCAGTGGGGTCAACGACACAAGCTGGCGACTATCGCGGCGTTCGCGTCGCAGGCTCCGCCGGCCGCCGGTGAAGCAGTTCGCGCGCTGCGCGCAGATGGGCGCCGGCATGTTGCCGTCGGCCTGCTGTTTCTCGCACCTGGGTTCTTGACCGACCGGGTCACCGAGCTGGCCGAGGAAGCGGGCGCCGTGGCCGTCTCCGAGCCGCTGGGCGCAGACCGGGAGATCGCCGAGATCATCCTGGCTCGCTACGCCGTCGGTGCGGTCGACCTGGTCGATCTCGACGCGTTGTTCGCCTAGAGGCCCGCGACGCGCTTCTTCTCGGCCTCGACGTCGAACGAGGGCGTCGGCCAGTCCAGCTTGAGATCGCGCAAGGCCTCGAGCAGGAGAGTCGCGACGGCCCAGTTGCGGTAGGGCTTATGGCCGGACGGGACCACGTGCCACGGCGCGACGTCAGTGGAACAGCGCTCTAGAGCAATCTGGTAGGCCTCGGTGTACGCGCCCCACAGTGCGCGCTCGTCGAGGTCGCCCGGGCGGTACTTGTAGTGCTTCTCCGGGTCCTCCAACCGGGCGGCGAGCCGCTCCTTCTGGGTGTCCTGATCGACGTGGAGGAAGCACTTGATGATCGTGCCGCCACTTTCGGCGTAGGCACTCTCGAACTCGTTGATCGCCGCATACCGCCGCTCGATCTCGCCGATCGGCGCGAGCCCGTGGACGCGCACGATCAGGACGTCCTCATAGTGCGACCGATCGAACACACCGATCTTGCCCGCCTGCGGGAGAGCCTTGTTGATGCGCCACAGGAAGTCGTGCGACAGCTCCTCATCGGACGGCTTCTTGAACGAGGTGATGTCCACACCCTGCGGGTTGACGGCACCGGCTACCTTCTCGATGACACCACCCTTGCCTGACGTGTCCATCCCCTGCAGCACCAAGAGAACCGACCGGTTGTCACCGGACAGACCATTGGCGTACAGCTTTTCCTGAAGCTCGGCGAGCTCACCCCGGATCTGCTTCAGGGCGGCTTTCGCTTCGGCGACATCTCCGTCGAACCCGGGCATCGATTGGGGGTCGACGTCGGCCAAAGCGCCACTCGGACGCAACAGCTCACTGAGACTCATAGCCAAAAGTATGCCCACTGATCGCGCCGCTCCGCAGCGCTTCAACGCTTGCGCCCCCGCGAGCGGGAGGTGCGCCGACCCAGCGCACATGCACAAGCACATGGCCCCCTCGCTCGCTGCGCGTAGGCTCGCGCCATGGCGATCGATCCAGCCCTTGACCTCGGGCTCTATGCCTTCCCCGGTCTCGACCGCCCGTGGCTGCGCACCAACTTCGTCACGACGCTCGACGGTGCAGCTCACGACACCAGCGGCGTCACGGCATCCCTCGGTGGGGACACGGACAGCGAACTGTTCGCCCACCTGCGCTCCATCGCCGACGTCATCCTGGTCGGTGCCGGCACGACTCGGATCGAGCGGTACGGCCCGAAGTCGAGCACTCCCCTCGTGATCGCCAGCCGACGGCTGGACATCCCTGAACGCCTGCGGGTGCCGGGGATCACCGTTGTGACCACCAACGACGCGCCGGCCGAAGGCGTCGATGCGTTGCGTGCCGACGGCGTGGACGTCATGATGCACGGCGACGTGACGGTCGACTGGCCGGCCGTTCTGGCCGCATTCGCTGCGCGCGGTTGGTTCAAGATCAACTGCGAGGGCGGGCCGAGCCTGCACGGCGAGCTCATCTCGAATGGGCTCGTCGACGATCTCTGCCTGACGGTCGCACCCGTCCTTGCCGCCGGCGATGCGCCGCGCATCGCGCACAGCCGATTGCCGGTGGCCGAGAACATGCGGCTCGCGCACGCTGTTCCGATCGGGGACGTCCTGTTCACGCGCTGGGTAAGGGAAAAGCAGCCGTAATCGGCCCGTGAGATTCCAAGGCCGGATTTCACCCGCCTGCGGACTAACCTCGAGACCATGGACAGCAGCGGCACCGACTACGAGGTCCACAAGACCGAGGACGAGTGGAAAGCGACACTGAGCGCCGAGGAGTACCGCGTTCTCCGCCAGGCCGGCACGGAACGGCCGTTCAGCCACTCGTACGAGACCGACGACACCAAGGCCGTCTATGAATGCCGCGCCTGCGGCTCGGAGTTGTTTCGGAGCGACACGAAGTTCGACGCCCATTGCGGCTGGCCGGCGTTCTACGCACCACTGGCCGAGGACCGCGTCGAATACATCGAGGACCGCTCCTTCGGCAGCGTCCGCACGGAGGTCCGCTGCGCGACCTGCGGGTCGCACTTGGGTCACGTCTTCGAGGGTGAGGGCTTCCCCACGCCGACTGACCAGCGCTACTGCATCAATGGCGTGGCCTTGCGCCAGCGTCCCGACTGACTGCCTACGGAGTCAGCGCCCGCACGATCTCGGCGGCAGGCATCAGACTGTCGATCCGACGCACCGTCTCCCCGGCGTACAGCGGTCCGGCATCGAGGAGGCTCGTCGGCGACCGATCATCTGGCGGGTAGGGCGTGAGGGCTCGGCTCTCGGGCGTCTGGTGAGCCACCAGCCAGCGAGTCACAGATCCCGGAACGTATCGCGCCCCCACTCCGGACATCTGATTTACCAGCCGATTCACCTTGGGCACGGTGCCATCAGCGTCGAGATGCCGCTCTGTGGCTTCGTTCGGCACGACGCGATGCGGCGCGGGCCAGGACAGGCCGAACAACTCGGTCAGGATCGTGCGGTCCGCGGCCAACAGCCGCTGCTTGTAGTCCGGGTGTGCCGCGCTCTCGGGTGACAGCAGGAAACGTGTGCCAGCCACCGCGGCCACAGCTCCGGCGTCGATGGCGTACTCCACGTCGGTTCGATCCGCAATGCCGCCGGCAAGGAGCAACGGATAGTCCGGCCCAACGGCTGCCTTGACCTCGTCCAGGAGGTCGAGCGCGGGTCGCGTCCCGCGCACATGGCCACCGGCTTCGACGCCCTGGACGATGACCGCGTCCGCACCTGCGGCTTGCGCCGCTCGCGCTTCCGGCACCGAGCCCACCTGATGGATCCAGACTTTGGACGTGTGCCGCCGCGGGAAACCCCAGAACGTCACCAGTACGTCCGCCTGCTCGGCCGCGCGGAACCAGCTGGGTCGCGCATAGTGCAGGATCACATTCAGGGCTATGGGGCGGTCGGTCAATGACCGAGCGGACTTGATCTCGCGCTCGATCGCGACGGGCCCCTGACCGGCGACCGTCCCGAGACCGCCGGCTTCGGAAACCGCGGCGGCCAACCGGCCATTGCTGAGGCTGGGGCCCATCCCCGCCTGGACGACGGGTCGTTCCACACCGAGCCGCTCAAGGATCGACATGGGTCGAACGCTAGGGCCAGCGACCTTCTATGGCCAGAGCGACAGAAGCTCGCTGACCGAGTGTGCGCGGCCGGTGAAGAACGGGATCTCCTCGCGGACGTGGCGGCGCGCGCGCGATGCCCGCAGCTCCCGCATGAGATCGACAATGCGGTGCAACTCGTCGGCCTCGAAAGCCAAAATCCACTCGTAGTCGCCCAACGCGAATGAGGCGACTGTGTTGGCGCGGACGTCCGGATAGTCACGGGCTTGCATCCCGTGTTCGCGCAGCATCTCGCGGCGCTCCTCGTCCGGCAGCAAGTACCACTCGTACGAGCGCACGAACGGGTAGACGCAGACGTAGTCCTTGACGGTCTCGTCGGCCATGAAGGCGGGGATGTGCGACTTGTTGAACTCGGCCGGGCGGTGCAGCGCCAACTGCGACCACACCGGTGACATGCGACGGCCCACCGCAGTGCGGCGGAACGCGTTGTAAGCCGCCTGCAACGAGTCCGCGGTCGGGGCGTGCCACCAGATCATCAGGTCTGCGTCGGCGCGCAGGCCGCTCACGTCATACGTACCGCGCACCACGATGTCGTCGGCAGCGAGCTTGGCAACGAGGTCCTCCAGCTCGGCGACCTCGGCCGCGCGATCGGCGTCGCCGAACGGCACGTCGAGCCTGAAGACGGACCACATCGTGTAGCGGATGGTGGCGTTGATCTCCTTGGCGAGCTTCCCCTTACCGGTCCCCTCACGTGTCATGGCCCAAGTCTCCCAAGTCGGCCAACACCTTCTCGACGGCACCCTGTGCCGAGGCGATCACCGCCGGGATGCCGACCCCGCGATAGGCGGCGCCGGCGACCGCCAGGCCGCCAAGCTCCCCGAGTTCAGTGTCAATGGTCTCGAGCATCTCCAGATGGCCGACGGCGTACTGCGGAAGGCCACCGCCCCAACGCTGGACCTGCGACGCGACCGGCTCCGGAAGCGCGCCGAGAATCGACCGCAGATCGGCGAGCGCGAGCTCCGTCATCGTCGCATCGTCGTAGAGCAGCGGCTCACCGGCGCGACCCAGCGACGCACGCAGGACCGTCCGGCCGGGTTCCTTC
>DATFFJ010000311.1:0-4761 GCA_035250065.1 Aeromicrobium sp.
CTCTCCGGCATCGGCGCGGCCTGCCACCTGCAGGAGGACCTCCCCGGCAAGAGCTACGCGGTCCTCGAATCGCGTGACGCGATCGGCGGCACGTGGGACCTCTTCCGCTACCCGGGCATCCGGTCGGACTCCGACATGTTCACGCTCGGCTATGGCTGGAAGCCCTGGGATGGCGAAGCGGCCATTGCCGACGGGCCGGACATCCTCGACTACCTGCGCGAGGCAGCCCGTGAAACCGGGGTCGACGAGCGCATCCGCTATTACCACCGGGTGACCAAGGCGTCGTGGTCCAGCGAGGACAAGCGGTGGACGCTCGACATCGACCACGTCGACACCGGTGAGACGTCGCAGCTCACGGCGGACTTCGTCTGGTGGACCTCCGGCTACTACGACTACGACGAGGGCTACACGCCGGAGTTCCCCGGGATCGATAAGTACAAAGGCACGGTCGTCCACCCACAGTTCTGGCCGGAAGACCTCGACTACACCGGCAAGGAGGTCGTCGTCATCGGGAGCGGAGCGACCGCCGTCACCTTGATCCCGTCGATGGCCCGGGACGCCGGCCACATCACGATGCTCCAGCGGACGCCCACCTACATCATCAGCCAGCCGCGCATCCACCCCGGCGCCGAGCTGGCGCGCAAGATGATGCCGCGCTCCGTGGCCAACAGGTACCTGCACAAGGTCTATGCCGCCGGAACCATCGGCATGTACCAGTTCATGCGCCGCAACCCCACGCTCGGAAAGAAGCTCATCAAGCGCTGGGCCAAGCCACACCTGCCGGCCGACTTCGACTACGACACGCACCTGTCTCCGCCGTACAACCCGTGGGAGCAGCGGCTCTGCGTCGTGCCGAGCGCTGATCTGTTCAAGGCGATGCACAGCCACAAGGTCGACATGGTCACCGATCACATCGAGACCTTCACCGAGAAGGGCATCCGGCTGAAGTCGGGGCGCGAGCTCGAGGCCGACATCGTCATCACGGCAACCGGCCTCAAGGTCGTCCTCGTCGGCAAGGCGGACGTCGAGGTCGACGGCAAGAAGATCGAGCCCGGGGAGGTGTTCACCTACAAGGCGCTCATGTTGAGCGACATGCCCAACACCGCATTCACCGTCGGCTACTCGAACGCCTCGTGGACGCTCAAGGCCGACCTCGTCTGTGAGTACGTCGTGCGCCTGCTCGACTACATGGACGAGCACAACTATTCCGTCGTGACGCCGCGGGTGCGCACACCTTTGGAGCGCCGTCCGCTGATGGACCTGAGCTCGGGCTACCTGCAGCGGGCCCAGGGCCACCTTCCAGCGGCCGGCGACAAGGACCCATGGCGGTTGAAGAACAACTGGTACTTCGACCGGCGCATGATCAAGAAGCAGCCGATCCCGGACGAGTCGCTGGAGTTCAGCTAGGCCCGGAGGAACTGCGCGATCCGTGGCGCGAGCTCGTCGGCCCTGACGACCAGGCCGAGGTGGCCGTCGTCGTAGGTGTGCAGCTCAGCGCTCGGCATCAGCCGCGCCATCATGCGGGCGTTGATCAGCGGGATGATGGGGTCGTCCGTGCCGGCGATGATGAGGGTGGGCTGCCTGATGAGCCGGAGGAACGGAAGGCTCGTCCATCCGGACGCCGCGAGCAGCTGCAGCAGGTACCCGCGCCGGGAGCCGACCGGGGAATGGCTGTCCAGCAACACGGTGGCCAGCTCGGGACGATCGCGCAGGCTTCCACCGTAGATCTCGGCGGCGATGGACTTCGCGTACTCCGGGTCGCGATAGCGGCGCGGCCCGATCATCCGGCTCAGGACGCGGGGGCGGGCCGGAACCATCATCCAGCCGGTGCCTGTGCTCACGAGCACGAGGCGTCGGCAGCGGAACGGATTCTGGAACGCGAACTGCTGTGCCAGGCCGCCGCCCCACGAGATCCCGAGTACGTCGACGTCGCCGTAGCGCAATTGGTCGAGCAGTGCACCCAGCATCCCGGCGAGCGAGGCGAACACGTACGGCCGGCGGGGCAGCGGGGAGCCCCCGACACCGGGGACGTCGAAGCGCACAACCGGGATGCCCGGATCGAGTGCGTCGACGAACGGCTGCAGCAGGTCGATGCTGGCGCCGATGCCATTGCACAGCAGGAGTGGACGACCTGAGCCGGGACGATGTGCGACGCGGATCTGATGCCCCCGGACCGCCATCATCTCGACGGTTTCGGTCGCGCCCATCGTGCGAGCGTAGAGCCGCGCCCGGGGCGGCGGCATGTGCGATGTGACCAATCGCCCTCAGGGCTCTTGTGCGATCTACGGATATGCAGGCTCCGTCATGGCAGGGGACGATGAAGCGCATGATGCGACACGGTGCGGAACCCGGCCAGTCGGAGGCTTCAGCGCCGCTCGACCTGTTGCTGACGCAGGCGTCGCACGGTGCCCTGCGCAGGTTCGTCCCGCTGCGTTCGGGGGCCGCCTTCGTCGGTGCGCTCGTCCGCCGTCCCGAACGCGTCGCCGCCCGGTTGACTGACCTCGCGAGCGAGTGCGCGAAGATCGTCATCGGCGCGTCGGAAGTTGCGCCGGCGTCCCATGACAGGCGCTTCGCGGACCCGGCGTGGACCAGCAATCCGATGCTGCGCCGTCTCGTCCAGGCCTATCTCGCGGCCGCGAACACGGCCGAGGGCCTCGCTCAGGACGTCCCGATGGGATGGCGCCAATCCGAGCAGGTCACGTTCGCCGTGAGCAACCTCGTCGAGGCGCTGTCGCCGAGCAACAATCCGCTCACCAGCCCGGTGGCATGGAAGGCGGCCATCGACACTGGCGGTGGCAGCCTCATCAGTGGGGCGCGCAACCTCATCGGAGACCTGGCCCGGCCACCGCGGGTGCCCTCGATGGTCGACAAGTCGGGCTTCAAGGTCGGCCGGGATCTCGCCGCCACCGAGGGTTCGGTGGTTCACCGCTCGCCCATGTTCGAACTGATTCAGTACAGACCGACGACCGACGAGGTCCGCTCGGTCCCGCTGATGATCATCCCGCCGACCATCAACAAGTACTACGTCCTCGACCTCTCACCCGGCCGAAGCCTGATCGAATATCTCGTTGCCCAAGGTCAACAGGTGTTCGTGGTGTCGTGGCGCAACCCGGACGCGCGGCACAGCAAGTGGGGGTTCGACGAGTACGCCGAGGCGATCCGCGAGGCGTTCAACGTCGTCGACGACATCAGCGGTGTCAGCTCGGTCCACACCGTCGCTGCCTGCTCGGGCGGCCTGCTCGCCGTGATCACGGCCGCCCGCCGCGCGGCGGAGACGGACGCCAAGAACATGGAGCGGGTCGCCAGCCTCAGTCTGCTCGTGACGATGATCGACCAGTCCGAGGGCGGCACCACCGGGGCCCTCATCGATGAGCACACGGCCGCATCGGCTGTCGCCAAGTCGCGTCGCCGGGGCTATCTGGACGGGCGGCAGCTCGCCGAGGTCTTCGCCTGGCTACGGCCGGGTGACCTGATCTGGAATTACTGGGTCAACAACTACCTGCAAGGCAGGAGGCCGCCGAAGTTCGACATCCTCTACTGGAACAGCGACACCACCCGGATGACGGCGAAGCTGCATCGCGACTTCATCGACGTCGCGGTCGGGAACAAGCTGGCGCACCCAGGCGCCTTGTCCGTGATGGGAACCGAGATCGACCTCGGCAAGATCGTCTGCGATTCCTACGTCGTGGCCGGTTCGGCCGACCACATCTGCCCGTGGGCCAACTGCTACCGCAGCAGCCAGCTGCTGGGCGGCAACGTCCGATTCGTCCTGTCCACCAACGGTCACATTGCGGCCTTGGTGAACCCGCCGACGAACCAGAAGTCGAGCTACCAGGTCTCCGACGACAACAAGCTGCCTGCCGAGGAGTGGCGGGCCAGCGCGGAGACGGTTCAAGGATCGTGGTGGCCGGACTACGCCGCATGGCTGTCGGAGCGGTCCGGCGACCTGAAGGCGGCACCCACGACGTTGGGAAGCGTCCAGCACCGCGTCATCGGCGAAGCGCCGGGGAGCTACGTTCTCGACCAGTGAGTCAGGACGGAATCGGGTACCGGTATACCGGTGAGTTCTTTCCTTCGCTGCCGAACAGGAACGTCGTCTGGCCGGGCTCGATCGTGACCGACTCCGGGTTCTCGAGGTCGGGGACGTCGAAGACGGCAAAGCGAACCCACTGGCGTGTTCGGAAGAACTGGACGTTCTCGGCCGTGCGCACGATGGCGGTTCGGCCGTCCCGACTGATGACGGCATCGCTGACCTCCGCGGGCATGGACACATAGGTCGGCCTCGCGAGGTTCGTCCGGTTGGCCACCAGGGTGGCAGGCAGCCGGTAGAGCGACGATGCGCCCGAAGTCCGCTTGTCGATCAGGAACACTTGATCGTTCACGGGATTGACCAGCATGGCCTCGACGTTCGGCTTGCCGTTGCTGTACCGCACCGGGAAACGGGTCAGGCCGGTCGGCTTCCGGTTGCCGGGCCCGGGTTCGGTGAAGCGGATGATGGCCGCGTCGGTGCGCTTGTTGTCGTTGTCGCCCAAGTCGCCCACCCACAGGCGCCCCTTCGGGTCGGCATAGATCGATTCGGTGTTGCCCCGCCTCTTGTACGGAAGTTCGGTCTTGCCGAGGAGCTCCCCGCTGGAGATGCGGAACGAGTACACCGTCGGTCGGTCTTCGGAGTTGTCGTTCAGGGTGTATCCGACGCCGGGGTGGGTGTAGCTCGCGGCAAGGCCGCTGGACTCGGTGACACGGGAGCTGGTGAGGCGACAG
>DATFFJ010000312.1:0-2855 GCA_035250065.1 Aeromicrobium sp.
GATCGTCAGGTAGCGGGTGTACTGCGTGAGTTTCGCCTGGCCTGACTGCCCCTCTTTGCGGAGCTGCTCGAAGCGCGGGATGACCACGCCGAGCAGCTGCACGATGATGCTGGCGGTGATGTAGGGCATTACGCCCACCGCGAACACCGTCAGCTGCAGTAGCGCACCACCGGAGAACAGGTTGATCAGCGAGTAAATCTGCGCCGAATCGCCGCCACTGACCTGCGCGATACATTTCTGCACGTTCGGGTAGTTGACGCCGGGCGACGGGATGGAGGCGCCGACCCGATAGAGGATGACGATGCCCAGGGTGAACAAAATCTTTCGCCGCAGGTCGACTGTCCGCAGCGATGAGATGAAAGCCGAAAGCACTCTTCCTCCTGCGCAGCCGGGCTGTTGATCGCGGCGTGCGAATGGGGCTGGTCTGACCAGCGTCTGGTTAAGTCATGTGCGGTGCTCCGGCAGGGCTCGCAGGCCTGCGAAAGTCACGCGCCAAACAGTCTACGAGACTAACAGTTGCAGGTCAGTTGCCCTGCATCCGAGGGACTCAGCGGATTCTCAGCTGGGGAACCTATCTTCGGCACTATCTCGTTACATCCACTAAGTAACGCCGCCGACAGGGGTGATCCGATGAAACGGACAGGCTCAAGATTCGAGGGTGACACGTGGGACCTGGCTTCGAGCGTCGGGGCGACGGCCACCATGGTCGCGGCGGCCCGTGCGATGGCAAGCAAGGCTGACCAGCCACTGATCAACGACCCGTTCGCCGAGCCGCTGGTCCGTGCGGTCGGTGTGGATCTGTTCACCCGGCTGGCGTCGGGCGAGCTGCGTCCTGACGATCTCGATGTCGACGACGAGGACGCTGGCATGCAGCGGATGGCCGACAATATGGCGATCCGGACCAAGTTCTTCGACGAGTTCTTCATCGACGCCACCGGAGGTGGCAATTCCACTCAAGCCTGCGGCGCGGGCATCCGGCAAGCGGTGATCCTGGCGTCGGGCCTTGACTCGCGGGCCTACCGACTGCCGTGGCCGGCGGGCACCACCGTCTACGAGATCGACCAGCCCGACGTCATCGACTTCAAGACCCGCACCCTGGCCGAGCTGGGGGTCGAGCCGACGGCCGACCGCCGCACGGTGGCGATCGACCTGCGCAATGACTGGCCGACGGCCCTGGCCGAGGCCGGCTTCGACCCGAAGAAGCCGACCGCGTGGAGCGCCGAGGGTCTGCTCGGTTACCTCCCGCCGGAGGCCCAGGACCGGCTGCTCGACACCATCACCGCGCTGAGCGCACCCGGCAGCCGCTTCGGCACCGAAAGCATGCCCAATGTCGATCCGGCCGATCAGGACAAGCTGATCGAGCGGATGCGGGCGGCGGCGCAGCGCTGGCGTGACCACGGCTTCGACCTCGACCTCAGCGAGCTCGTCTTCCTCGGGGACCGCAACGTCGCCGAGCCCTACCTCGCCGACCACGGCTGGCAGGTCTCCGGCAGCACCATCAACGAGCTGTTCGCCGCCAACGGCCTGGCGCCGTTCGACGGCGATACCCCGTTCACCAAGCTGCGCTACATCGACGGCACCCTGCCCGGCGGAGAAGGCGGCCGGTGAGCCGCGCCGACGCCGACAGCTGGGATCTGGCTTCCAGCGTCGGCACGACGGCCACCATGGTGGCCGCGGCGAGGGCACTGGCCAGCCGCGACGACGAGCCGCTGTTCGACGACCCGTTCGCCGCACCGCTGGTGCGGGCCGTCGGCATCGACTTCTTCACCCGTCTGGTCGACGGCGACATAGAGTTGCCCGCCGCTGACGACGGCGCCCGATTCATGGCGCAAGTCATCGCGGTGCGGACGCGGTTCTTCGACGATTTCTTCCTCGACGCCACCGGAGGTGGCAATTCCACTCAAGCCTGCGGCGCGGGCATCCGCCAGGCGGTGATCCCCGCTTCGGGCCTGGACTCGCGGGCCTACCGGCTGGGTTGGCCGGACGGGACCAGCGTTTACGAGATCGACCAGCCTCAGGTCATCGAGTTCAAGACGTCGACGATGGCGGCGATCGGAGCGACCCCGTCGGCGGACCGAAGGACGGTCAGCATCGATCTTCGCGAGGACTGGCCGAAGGCGCTGCGAAACAGCGGATTTGACGAGACCGAGCCGACGGCGTGGAGCGCAGAAGGGCTGCTCGTCTATCTGCCGCCCGACGCCCAGGACCGGCTCTTCGACAACATCACCGACCTCAGCGCGCCAGGCAGCCAGCTGGCCACCGAGTACCACGCGGACGCCGCCGCGAGCATCGGGGAACGCGCGCAGGCCATCAGCCGGCAGTGGGGCGAGCAGGGTTTCGACGTCAACCTCACCGATCTGTTCTACGCGGGCGAGCGCAACCACGTCGTCGACTATCTGAACGGGAACGGCTGGCAGGTGTCTGCCCGGCCGCGCCCGGAGATGTTCGCCCACTATGGCCGCGAATTCCCCGATACCGACTCGCTTGCGCCGCTGCGTAATTCACTGGCAGTCATCGCAACACGAAGGTAGGCGTTGAATATGGCCCGTACTGAGAACGACACATGGGACCCGGCAACGAGCGTGGGCGCCACGGCGACGGGCGTCGCCGCCTCGCGAGCGCTGGCATCGAGGGGCGCAGACCCGTTGATCGACGATCCCTACGCCGAGCCCCTGGTTCGGGCCGTCGGCGTCGACGTCTTCGTCAAGTTGGCCAACGGTGAGATCGACCTGTCCGACGACCCCGCGTTCAGTCAGACTGTGATGGCCGAGGGCATGGCCGTGCGCACGCGATACTTCGACGACTTCTTCGCCTCGGCAACGGATGCGGGGGTGCGCCAAGCGGTGATCTTGGCC
>DATFFJ010000313.1:0-8279 GCA_035250065.1 Aeromicrobium sp.
GCGACCTGATCGAGCCAAAGGGCCGTGAGGCGCTGACCAGGGGCGTGGCCTGGTACGAGCCGGGTGCTCGTCCGGGTGCAGTCGGCAACTTCGTCATCTCGGGACACCGGGTCACTCACGGCGAGCCCTTCAAGGACTTCCCGAAGCTGCGCGCCGGCGACAAGGTGCGTGTGGAGACCAGGGAGGCCGAGTACACCTACATCCTGCGCAACGGCGGCACGGACGTCATCGTCCCGTTCACCGTCTCGTGGCCGTTGTGGGACGTGCCGGATCCTGACCAGCGCGACGCCGAGCCGGTCAAGCCGGTGATCACGATGATCACGTGCTCGGAGCTGTTCCACACGGACAACCGCAGCGTCGCGATCGGCGATCTCGCCTCGACGGAGAAGGGAGAGCCCGCCCCACGTCCCGACCGGCCTGAGCGAGGCGGGTTCCTGCGGTGGCTGGTCGGGGTGATTCAAGGGATCATCGACTGGTTCGAAGGGAAGTGACAGCGATGCAGCCGCTGCAGCGTGACTTCATCGAGTTCGCGGTCTCCCACGAGGTGCTGACGTTCGGTGAGTTCACGTTGAAGTCAGGACGAACCTCGCCTTACTTCTTCAACCTCGGAGCCATTGACACAGGATCCGGCTTGGCTGCACTTGGTCGGTTCTACGCCGATGCCATCGTCGACTCGGGCCTTGAGGCCGACGTTCTCATGGGGCCGGCCTACAAGGGCATTGCGATTGCCGCGGCCTCCGCGGTCCAGCTGGCCGAGCGACACGGCATCGACATGCCCTGGTGCTTCAACCGCAAGGAGGAGAAGGACCATGGCGAGGGTGGCCTCATCGTCGGCGCTCCGTTGACCGGCCGCGTCCTTCTCGTCGATGACGTGATCACCGCCGGGACGGCGATTCGGGAGGCAGCCGAGTTCATCGAAGACGCTGGCGCCGAACTCGTTGGCATCATCGTGGCGATCGACCGGCGGGAGCGGGGGCCCGAGGGAATGTCGGCGTTGGCGCAGGTCGCCGCCGAGACGGGCGCGGTCGTGCGCGCCCTTGTGTCGTTGGACGACGTCGTCGAGTACCTGCGTGAACGGGACGACCCGCGGCTGGACGCCGTCGCTGCCTACCGAGCCGAGTACGGGGTCTCGTGAACCGAGCCGAGTCCGAGTCCGAGGACGTGGTGCTCCCCGGCGTCGGTCCCTGGGAAGGTCCATGGCCCGACGATCCACGGCTTGATACGGACCTGCTGCGCTACGGCGACCGGCGCAACGTCCTCGATCGGTATCGCTACTGGACCGTCGAAGCCATCGTCGCCGAACTCGATTCCCGCCGGCATCGCCTGCACGTCGCCATTGAGAACTGGCAGCACGATCTGAACATCGGCTCGATCGTGCGCACCGCAAACGCCTTCAACGTGGCGGCTGTCCACATCGTCGGAAAGCGCCGATGGAACCGGCGTGGTGCCATGGTGACCGATCGCTATGTTCGCATCGAGCACCACCCGAACGTCGATGCCCTCGTCGCCTGGGCTGATGCTGCAGGGCTTCCGCTGGTCGGGATCGACAACCTGCCGAGCGCCGAAGCGATCGAGACGGCGGCACTGCCCGAGGCGGTGGTCCTGCTCTTCGGCCAGGAGGGGCCGGGCTTGACCGAGGCTGCGTTGGCCGCCTGCTCCGGTCACCTGTCGATCGCCCAGTTCGGCTCCACCCGCTCGATCAATGCTGCTGCCGCCGCGGCCATCGCGATGCACGCATGGGTGCGCCAGCACGCGGTTCCACCCAAGGCTTAGTCTGAGACTCCCGTCCAATCCGAGGAGAATCTTCATGCCCGTCGCGACTCCAGAGGTCTACGCCGCGATGCTCGATGCGGCCAAGAGCCGCTCCTTCGCGTACCCCGCGATCAACGTCTCGTCCTCGCAGACGCTGAACGCGGCGCTGCAAGGCTTCGCCGACGCCGAGTCCGACGGCATCATCCAGATCTCCACCGGTGGTGCCGAGTACCTGTCCGGCCCGAACGTCAAGAACATGGTCAGCGGCTCGCTCGCCTTCGCTGCCTTCGCAGCCGAGGTGGCCCAGAACTACCCGGTGAACGTCGCGCTGCACACGGACCACTGCCCGAAAGACAAGCTCGACGGCTTCGTCCGACCGCTGCTCGCGGCGTCCGCCGAGCGGGTCAAAGGCGGGGGACTGCCGTACTTCCAGTCGCACATGTGGGACGGGTCCGCCGTTCCGTTGGCCGAGAACCTGGAGATCGCCGAGGAGCTGCTGGCTCAAGCCGCGGCCGCGAACATCATCCTCGAGGTCGAGATCGGGGTCGTCGGCGGCGAGGAGGACGGCGTCGTCGGTGCCATCGACGAGAAGCTCTACACGACGCCGGAGGATGCGCTCGCCACGGCGGAGGCGCTGGGACTGGGCGAGAAGGGCCGATACATGACGGCGCTCACCTTCGGCAACGTGCACGGCGTCTATAAGCCGGGCAACGTCAAGCTCCGCCCGGAGGTGCTCAAGACGGCCCAGGAGACGGTCGCAGCCAAGTATGGGGTCGAGCGGCCCTTCGATTTCGTCTTCCACGGGGGGTCTGGATCCCTCGCCGAGGAGATTGCCGCCGCCGTCGACTACGGCGTCGTCAAGATGAATGTCGACACCGACACCCAATACGCCTACAGCCGTCCGGTCGCCGACCACATGTTCCGCAATTACGACGGGGTCCTGAAAGTCGACGGCGAGGTCGGCGACAAGAAGACGTACGACCCGCGCGCCTGGGGCAAGGCCGCCGAAGCGGGCATGGCCGCGCGGGTGGTCCAGGCGTGCGCCGACCTGCGCAGCACTGGCACGACACTGCGCTGACTGCCCGACGCGGGCAAGGCTGATTTCGGCTAGAATGCGGCGGTAAGAGCCCCGCGGTACGGGGCTTGTCTGCTGTTCAAGGTGGTGCGTCGCGATGCCCGCAATCGTCATCGTCGGAGCCCAGTGGGGTGACGAGGGCAAAGGCAAGGCAACCGACCTCCTCGGCAGCCGCGTCGACTACGTCGTCAAGTTCAACGGCGGCAACAACGCCGGCCACACCGTCGTCATCGGAGACGAGAAGTACGCCCTCCACCTGCTTCCCAGCGGCATCCTCACGCCGGGGTGCACGCCGGTCATCGGGAACGGTGTCGTCATCGACCTGGGCGTCCTGTTCCAGGAGATCGACGGACTGGACGCGCGCGGTGTCGACACAAGCCGGCTGCTGGTCAGCGCCAATGCGCACGTCATCACCGAGTACCACCGGACGCTCGACAAGGTGACCGAACGATTCCTCGGCAGCCGCCGGATCGGCACGACCGGTCGCGGTATCGGCCCGACGTATGCCGACAAGATGAACCGGTTGGGTATCCGGGTGCAGGACCTGTTCGACGACAAGATCCTGCAGCAGAAGGTCGAGGGCGCCCTCGAGTTGAAGAACCAGATCCTGGCCAAGGTCTACAACCGGCGCGCGATGTCGGCCGACGCGATCGTCGAGGAGCTCTCGCAGTACGTCGAACGGTTGCGGCCCTACGTGCGGGACACCTCGCTCCTGCTCAACGACGCACTGACCCGTGGCGAGACCGTCCTTCTCGAGGCCGGCCAAGCCACACTGCTCGACGTCGACCACGGCACGTACCCGTTCGTGACGTCGTCGTCGGCCACGGCCGGCGGCGCGTGCACCGGCTCGGGCATCCCGCCAACGGCGGTCGACCGGGTCATCGGCATCGTGAAGGCGTACGCCACCCGCGTCGGTGAGGGTCCGTTCCCGACGGAGCTCCTGGACGCCGACGGCGATCGCCTGCGCGAGTCCGGCGGCGAGTTCGGCACGACGACCGGCCGCCCACGTCGCTGTGGTTGGTACGACGTGCCGGTGGCGCGCTACGCGGCGCGCATCAACGGAGTCACCGATTTCGTGCTGACCAAGCTCGATGTGTTGACCGGCTGGGAGCGCATTCCGGTGTGCGTCGCCTACGACGTCGACGGCGAGCACGTGTCGGAGATGCCGATGACGCAGACCGGCTTCCACCACGCCAAGCCCGTCTATGAGTTCTTCGACGGGTGGGACGAGGACATCTCCGGGGCGCGGTCGCTGGACGACCTGCCCAAGAACGCACAGCGGTACATCTCCACCCTCGAAGAACTCAGCGGTGCACGCATGTCGGCGATCGGCGTCGGTCCGGGCCGTGATGAGACGGTCGTCGTCCACGACTTGATCTAGGCGCCGACCACCCGTCGGGGGCTGGCTCGGTCGCCACTCTAGGCTTGGGCGGGTGAAAGCACTCGTCATCGGATCCGGGGGCCGTGAGCACGCGCTGGCGCTCGCGCTGTCCCGTTCACCGGAGGTGACGGAGGTCCACGTGGCCCCGGGGAACCCGGGTGTGGAGTCCTTTGCGTTGCGCCACGACGTCGATCCAATCGATGGCATCGCGGTCGCGGCACTCGCCATCGCCGTCGATGCGGACCTCGTCGTCATCGGGCCCGAGGCACCCCTCGTCGAGGGGGTGGCCGATCGCGTCCGCTTGACCGGCATCCCATGCTTCGGGCCGAGCGGCGACGCGGCCCAGTTGGAGGGATCGAAGGCCTTCGCCAAGGAGATCATGGCCGCTGCGGGCGTGCCCACCGCGGCAGCCAAGGTGTGTGTCGGCGAGGCCGACGCGGCCGCCGCCCTGGACGAATTCGGCCCGCCGTACGTGGTCAAGGACGATTCGCTGGCTGCCGGCAAGGGTGTGATCGTCACGTACAACCGCTCCGAGGCGCTCGCCCACGCTGTCGCCTGCGACCGGGTCGTCATCGAGGAGTTCCTCGACGGCCCCGAGGTCTCGCTGTTCGCCGTCACCGACGGCACGACGGTCGTCCCACTCCAGCCGGCTCAAGATTTCAAGCGTGCCGCGGACTATGACCACGGTCCGAACACCGGCGGCATGGGCGCGTACACACCTCTGGCTTGGGCCCCGGAGAATCTCGTCGACCACGTGCAGAAGGCCGTCCTCCAGCCGACGGTCGACGAGATGGCGCGGCGGGGCACGCCGTTCGTCGGGCTGCTGTATGCCGGGCTCGCGTTGACGTCGAACGGCGTGCGAGTCGTCGAGTTCAACGCCCGGTTCGGTGACCCCGAGACACAGCCGCTGCTGGCCGTGCTCGACTCGTCGCTGTACGAGCTCCTGCACGCTGCCGCCAGCGGCACCTTGGCCGACATCGATCCGCCGCGGTGGAAGGACGCCGCCGCCGTCGCGGTCGTCGTCGCGGCGGAGAACTACCCCGACAAGCCGGTCGTGGGCGACGTCATCGAGGGGATCGAGGAGGCCGAGGCGATCGAGGGCGTCGACGTCATCCAGGCGGGCACCGCCCGAGACGATGCCGGCGCCCTGGTTACGTCCGGTGGCCGGATCCTGGCCGTGACCGCCACCGCGCCGACGCTGTCGGATGCCCGGCTGGCCGCGTACAACGGCGTCGAGCGGATCAAGATCCGCGGGTCGCATCACCGCTCCGACATCGCGCTGCTGGCCGCGACCAACAACGTGGACACCCCCGCGCTCTGACCTCGGACGAGGGGCAGTCGTCCGCAGGGCTCTCCGAGCCAGCTTCACCGACGGGCGACATGGGACAATAAATCAGTGACAACGCCCAATGTGCTGGCCGCCCGCTACGCATCGCCGGAGATCGCGCGCATCTGGTCGCCCGAGCACAAGATCGGCTTGGAGCGCCGCCTGTGGATCGCGGTGCTCCGGGCCCAACGTGACTTGGGCGTCGACACGCCCGAGGGCGTCATCGAGGCCTACGAGTCAGTGGTTGACGACATCGACCTTGCGTCGATTGCGGAGCGCGAGAAGGTCACCCGTCACGACGTCAAGGCCCGCATCGACGAGTTCACGACGCTCGCGGGCACCGAGCACATCCACAAGGGCATGACGTCGCGAGACCTCACCGAGAACGTCGAGCAGTTGCAGGTCCGGGAATCCCTCGAAGTGATGCGCGACCGCGCGGTGGCGGTGCTCGCGCGGCTCGGACGACTGGCGACCGAGCATGCCGACCTTGTGATGGCGGGTCGCAGCCACAATGTCGCCGCGCAGGCGACGACGCTCGGCAAGCGATTTGCGTCAGCGGCGGACGAGCTGCTGGCCGGGCTGGCGCGGATCGAGAACCTGATCGAGCGCTACCCGCTGCGGGGCATCAAGGGTCCGGTCGGGACGGCGCAGGACCAACTCGACCTGCTCGGAGGGGACGCCGCCAAGCTGACCGACCTGGAGCGCCGCATCGCCGAGCACCTCGGTTTCACCCACACCGTGACCAGCGTCGGGCAGGTGTACCCGCGGTCGCTCGACTATGACGCGATCACGGCGCTCGTCCAGCTGGTGTCCGGCCCGTCCAGCCTGGCCACCACGATCCGGCTCATGGCCGGCAACGAGCTCGTCACCGAGGGCTTCCAGCCCGGCCAAGTCGGCTCCAGCGCCATGCCCCACAAGATGAACACCCGGTCGTGTGAGCGGGTCAACGGCTTGGCCGTCGTCCTGCGGGGCTACGCGTCGATGGTGGGGGAGCTTTCCGGCTCGCAGTGGAACGAAGGGGATGTCTCCTGCTCCGTCGTGCGCCGGGTCGCACTGCCCGATGCGTTCTACGCGGCAGACGGCTTGTTCGAAACGTTCTTGACGGTTCTCGACGAGTTTGGGGTCTTCCCGGCCGTCGTCCAACGCGAGCTCGATCGCTATCTGCCGTTCCTCGCCACCACAAAGGTGCTCGTGGCCGCGGTGAAGGCTGGCGTCGGACGCGAGGTTGCCCACGAAGTCATCAAGGAGCATGCCGTGGCGGTTGCCTTGGAGATGCGCGAGAAGGGCGCAGCCGAGAACGACCTGATGGCCCGGTTGGCGGCCGACGACCGGCTTGGACTGAGTGAGGCCGACTTGCGCTCGCTGGTTGCGTCGCCGATCGAGTTCACCGGTGCGGCGGGCGTCCAGGTGAAGTCTGTCGTTGACCAGATCAATGACGTCGTCGCGGCACATCCCGCCGCTGCGACCTACACGCCCGGCGCCATTCTCTAGCTTCGGTGCCTCACGACTTCGTGCGGAAGTCGATGAAGGCAATCGGCTCGGTCGTCGGGGCGGGCGATCCACCCGAAGGCTCCTCGGTTACTCCTGCTCCGATCGCCTCGGTGGCGTCACCGCGCATGACAACCTCACCATCACCGGCCGAGAAGAGCCCGGCAGGCTTGAGGCTCTCGTCTGGCGCTTGCAGCCACAACTCGTACACCCGGCCGGACGGGAGAGGCTTCAACCCCGTGGATTGCCAAACGGCCACGCCAACCGACTTTGACCGGGTGACCGTGACAGATCCGCCCGACGGGAGCGATTGGGTCCAGGACTGCGCGTCAGGCGCCTGTCGGACCCGATCGGCCAGGCTCACCTGCACAGTCTCCGGCTCCCATGGCTGCCAGACGGCGGCGCCGGCGCCGAGTCCGATGACCAGCACGGCCGCGGCGGCGAGTGCCGGGATGCGCCGACGGCGTGCCGGCTCGGGCGCCGGCGGAGGGAGCGGGCGGACCGATTGGGCGCCGGCGAGGACCTTCGCGCGTAGGTCGGCCGGCGGCGGTGCGGCAGAAACGTTGGCAAGGTGGCTTGCTGCATCGCGCAGGCCCGCCACCTCGGCCCGGCAGGAGTCGCATGTCCCGAGGTGGCGTTCGAACTCGGCCCGCTCGAGATCGTTGAGGGCGTCAAGCGCGTAAGCACCCGACAGCGCGTGAATGTCGCTCATGCCTCCACTCCCAACGTGTCGCGCAGCCGGATGAGTCCATCTCGGATACGGGTCTTGGCGGTGCCGACTGGAATGTCCAGCAAGCCGGCAACCTCGGTGTGTGTGTAGCCGCCCCAGTAGGCGAGTTCGACGGCTTGTCGTTGAAGTTCGGTCAGAGTCTCCAGGGCTCCGAGGACTCGGCGGGCCTCGAACGTCTGATGGACGGCTGACGCCGTGGAGTCCGTCTCGGGGATGACTCGGTCTTGCTGGGTGTAGTGCCGTTCGCGCCTCGACGACGCTTCGACCGAGCGCACGCGGTCAACGGCTGCCCGGTGAACGATGGTCAGGAACCACGACTCGGCCCGGCCGCGCTTCGGGTCGAACCGGCTGGACTGGCGCCATGCGCTGAGGTACGCCTCTTGGACAATCTCTTCAGCATGGGCCCGGTTGCGCACCACCCGCAGTGCGACGCCCCAAGCCCGTGATGCCGTGGCGTCGTAGAAGGCCGCGAAGGCCGACCTCGAAGCGCTGATGGCTGACAAGGCGAAACTCACCGCGGTCCTGA
>DATFFJ010000314.1:0-2183 GCA_035250065.1 Aeromicrobium sp.
GCATGAACGAGGTCCGGCCGGTCGCCGAAGTGATGGCCGACTTGGTCTCCGGCTTCGAAGAAGCCGTGAAGAAGATCAACGAAGTAGCAGGCTGAGGGCGGATTCCCAGAGCTTGACCGCTTTGAAACCGCGGCCGAGGAATTTGGCGGCATCCGCCTCAGTGGCGAACAGAAGGTCTCGGGGCTCATCCTCGCCGAGTTTGAGGCTGAGACGTACCTGATGCTGCCCGGCTTCGAGCTTGAACGCGAAAGGCGTGCCTTGAGTGGCGCCCGACAGATCTGAAAGTAGGCCGGGCGCTTCCTTGTGGAGGGCTTTGATGAACGTCGTGCTGGTCATGGTGCTCCAATCGATTGGGCTGTTGGGATCGATTGAAACTGCGCCCACTGACACCTGACCTCGAACCGGCGGTTCAACTGCAACCGCAGCGAAAACAAACTGTCCGAGGCTCCATCTAGGTTGGAGTCAATGAAGCAGATCACCCGCACAGTTGATGCCACCGAGGCCAGCCTTGCCTCGGTCGTCCGTTCTCGGGCGCAGGCCGAGGCGGTCGAGTGGGCGGCCGAGCTGGACTACTACGAAGCCCGCGAGTCGAAGATCATGCGCAGCGCGAATCCGCGCGTGTTCGAGCGGCAGGCTGAGTTGTCGATGATCGCCGCTGAGATTGGCCGGAGCACCGGATTGTCAGAGGCGCAGGTGTCACACCGGGTGGCAGCGGCGCGCAGGGTTCGCGATCACGCGCCAACGGTGTGGCAGGCGTTCGCTGAGGGACGTGTCGACGGGGCACGGGTGCGCGAGATCGCGGGTGCGGTTGACAAGTTGCACCGTCCCGGATCGATTGCCCGACTTGATGTTCGCGTCGTCGCCTATGCCGAGACCCACACCGTCGCCGAACTGCGCCGATGGTTGAAGCTGTTCGTCGCGCGTACGGAAGCGGACCTGTTTGCCGAGCGGGCCCACCGGGCACGGGCTGATCGGGGTGTCGACGTCGTCCATGGCGACGACGGCATGAGCTGGATGACGATCGGTGGGCCGTCCTGCATGATTGCCGCCGTAGACAAGCGCCTGACCAAGGAAGCCAAGGCGTTTGGTGCTGACGATCCGCGTACACTTCCGCAGCGCCGAGCCGACCTGGCGGCAGCTTGGCTGACCACCAGCGACGCGCGGGAGCCCGCTGTGAATGCCAGTTTCGCCGTCACGATGCCCGGTCATGCAGTGGCCGGATCACTCGAGGCCCCGGCCGTGGCAGCTGATGGGTCATGGGTCGTTCCGACGCAGTGGATGCTCGATCTCGCCAAGGAAGCCGGCAGCAACATCTTCTGGCACCGCATGATTCTTGACCCCGTCACCGATGACGTCCTGGCTCACGAATACCTCGGTCGGTTCGCGCCCGCAGTACTTGCGCAAGCCCTCGAGTTCCGCGACGGGGTGTGCCAGGCACCTGGATGCTGCAAGCCAGCCCACTCCTGCGACCTCGATCACCGGGTTCCCCGCGACGACGGCGGAGCCACGGCTGCACACAATATGGGAGCGTTGTGTAGAAAGCACCACAAGGCCAAGGGCTTCGACGTTCTCGCGTGGAACTGGCATCCGTCGCGCGCATCCGACCCGCCGGGCCGGCCACTGAAGCAGCCGCTCCACCTCGACGCCGGCGTCGACATTGTTCCCGAGGATCGACTACGTCGGATTCTGATAGAGATCGCTGCCTAGCGGGACCGCTCCCAGATTGTCCCGAGTTCGGTTGGCAGATCACGCAGCGAGCGCTTCAGCACTTTGTTCGTCGCAGTCCGAGGTAGTTCCTCCAGAATGCGCACCACCGAGGGCCACGCCTTTGGTGAAAGGTCGGGCTGTTCGCGCAGAAAGGACCACAGCTCATCGGCGGCGAGCGGACCGCGGAGGACCAGCGCACACGCGACCTTGTCACCGATCCGGTCCGGAAGGGCGTACACCGACGCCTCGCAGACGGCGGGATGCCGCAGCAGGATCCGCTCGATCGGAGCTGTCGCGAGGTTCTCACCGTCGACGCGCAGCCAGTCGCCGGTGCGTCCGGCGAAGTAGACCCAGCCGTCGGCATCGCGGTAGGCGAGATCGCCGCTCCAGTACATGCCGTCGCGCATCCGCTCGGCGGTAGCGGACTCGTCGTTGTAGTAGCCGGCGAACTGGCCCGCGCCCTGGGTGTTCACCAG